>JAISJZ010000194.1 GCA_031261125.1 Planctomycetaceae bacterium
CTACGACCTATGGCACGAAGAGGACATCGCCCGAAGTCCTGACGTGAGCGACGGGGAAATTGCCCGCGTCAAACGCAGTATTGACCGGCTCAATCAACTGCGCAACGATTGGATTGAAAAACTCGATGCCGCAATCATCGACCAGTTAGTTGCCGAGCAAGTCCAGCCGCCGACAACAGATGTCCGCTTAAACACGGAAACCCCCGGCAGTGCTATCGACCGGCTTTCGATAATGGCTCTGCGGATTTACCACTTAAAAGAGCAACTGCAACGGACGGACGCAACAACGGAACACAAACGCACCGTTGCCGAACGTCTTGAACGGTGCAAAGTTCAGCACTATGATTTATCGAATTCGTTAACCGAGTTGCTGGGCGACATCTTTGCCGGTCGAAAGATTTTGAAGGTATATCGGCAATTCAAAATGTACAACGACCCGTCGATGAATCCGTACTTGTACAACCGAAAGAAAGCGGCGTAGTGTTTTCCCTCTCATTGTTCATTGTTATTGATGCCTCCGCTTCGTTTGGGTTCACTGACGATTGATTTTCCCGTCATTCAGGCGGCGTTGAGCGGCTATTCCGATGCCCCGATGCGGAAAATTGCCCGGCAATTCGGTGCGGAATTCACGCTTTGCGAAGTAATGCTCGATAAATTCGTTGTCGAGGTTTCCCGCCGCAAATCGAAGATATACTTTGCCGACTTCGATGAACATCCTGTCGGGGCGCAACTGATGGGCAGCGAACCGGAACAATTTGTTCGGGCGGCACAGCGGTTGGTGAACGAAGGGTTCGACTTAATTGACTTAAATTTTGCCTGCCCGGTCAAAAAGGTTCTCGGCAGAGGACGCGGCGGTTATCTGATGAGCGACCCGAAAACGGCGTTGAAAATCGTTGAAGCCGTCCGTGGTAATATACCCGACCGGATTCCGTTAACGGTGAAACTGCGGAAGGGCTTTGATGATTCTGCCGAAAGCAGGAACAAGTTTTTTGAAATTTTGGACGGCTGCGTTGTCCGCGGTGTTTGCGGTTTCACGGTTCACGGCCGGACAGTGAAGCAGCGTTATGAAGGCGAAAGCGATTGGCAATTTATCCGTGAAGTTAAAGAACATCTCCCTTCTAATCCCAGCCCTTTGGAACGGGGAATTTCCCTCATCGGCAGCGGCGATTTGTTCACGGCAGATATTTGCGTTAAGCGGTTGCGGGAGAGCGGCATTGACGCTTTGGCATTAGCCCGCGGCGTGATTGGCAATCCGTGGCTGTTCCGCGATGTGAAGCAATTGTTAACCCCAGCCGCTTGCGGTGAACTGCCGTTCACATCGGGACAAACCCCGCCATTGACAGAACAGCGGGAGGTGATTGCCGAACATTTCCGGTTATCGGTTGAGTTGTACGGTGAAAAGCGGGCAGCAACAACGATGCGGGCGTTCGGGGTTAAATATGCGCTGCTTCATCCGCAACGCGAAGAAGTTCGGCAGATGTTTGCCCGAACGAAAACCGCCGCCGACTGGGAATACATCTTGGAAAAATTTTACTCTTGACTTTTTATTTCAGTATGGGGAGATTCTGAAAAACTCTTTATTTTCTTCGTTTTTTATGGTAAAAGATGGTTTTTGGAGTCCCCGAAAGTCAAAGGGGTCAATCCGCCGCTCTTTGAAACACAAAAATATGTGATACAATGCGCGGATTACCTAATGGAGTTGTTATGTCCGAATTGATTATAAGCGTTTCCGGTCTCCGCGGCATCATCGGAGAGACATTAACGCCCGACGTTGCAATGCGCTACGCCGCTGCATTTTCGCAGTCCGTTAAGAAAAAAGGGCTGTTCGTCATTACCCGCGACAGCCGACCGTCCGGGAAAATGTTGACCGACGCAATTTGCGCCGCTCTAAACGCCGCCGGACGGGAAACATACGACGGATTCGTTGCCGCTACGCCGACAACAGGAATTCTCATCAAACATTTCAAAGCAGCCGGCGGAATTCAAATTTCCGCATCGCACAACCCCGGCGAATTCAACGGAATGAAACTTTTTTCCGCCGAAGGACGGGTCATTCCGAAAGAACCGGGCAGTAAGGTTCTCGAAACGTACAACGCTATCCGTACCGCAGGGGCAGGGACTAACCTTTGGCAGCGTTATGACAAACTCGCCGGGCGAAGATTCATTTCAGATTCTTACGAACCGCATTTGCCGCCGGTACTGGAAACGGTTGACGTAAAAAAAATTAAGAAACGCAAGTTCAACGTTGTCCTCGATTCCAATCACGGGGCAGGAGCGGTGCTTGGTATGCCGCTGTTGAAAGCGTTGGGCTGCAACGCAACGGTTCTCGGTGAAGAACCGGACGGCAATTTTCTACATACGCCGGAACCGACACCGATTAACCTTGCCGGCGTTGCAAAACAGGCAAAGAAGTTGAACGCAGACATCATATTCTGCCAAGACCCCGATGCCGACCGATTGGCAGTCATTGACGAAAACGGGCGGTATATCGGCGAAGAATACACATTGGCATTATGCGTTGAACATATTCTTTCACGCCGATTAAAGTCGGCGGCTAAAAATAACGCCAAAGCAAATGTCGTTATTAACTGCGCCACGTCCCGGATGACGGAAGACATTGCGGCAAAATACGGGGCGAAAGTATTTCGCAGTGCCGTCGGCGAAGCGAATGTCGTTGATTTAATGTTGGAAAAGAAGGCGATTTTCGGCGGCGAAGGCAACGGCGGTCCTATCAATCCTGCCGTCGGTTATGTTCGCGACAGTTTCGCCGGTATGGCGTTGATTCTCGATTATATGGCGGCGGCAGGCAGGAAAATCAGCGAACTGGCAGATGCTCTGCCAAAATATGCGCTGGTAAAACGTAAAGCACCGGCGGACTTGGCAAAGGTGCCGGAGTTGTTGGATAAAGTTGCAAAACATTATAAATCACAAAACGTTGACCGGCTCGACGGCGTGCGAATCACTTACGGCGATGCTTGGGTTCTCTTACGGGGCAGCAACACAGAGGCGATTATCCGCGTCTTTGCCGAAGCACCGACCGCAGCGAGAGCAAACGCTCTGTGTGATGAAATTGAAAATGTATTAAAACGTTCCTAATGCTGCTTGATAACTCCGCAAAACTCACCCGATTCCGCCGGCAGGTTCTCGATTGGTTCGCCGCAAACGCCCGACAAATGCCGTGGCGGGAAACGACCGACCCGTACCGAATCTGGGTCAGCGAAGTAATGCTGCAACAGACAACAACGAAAACAGTAGGAAGTTATTACAGCCGGTTCGTTGAACGGTTTCCGGCTATCAACGTCCTTGCCGCCGCCGAATTAGATGAAGTGAACCGGTACTGGGAAGGTCTCGGCTATTACCGCCGCTGTTCGCAGATGCACAAAGCAGCACAGGAAGTCGTTGACCGGTTCAACGGACAGTTTCCCCGAAAATATGAAGATGTTCTCAAACTGCCGGGCATCGGACGCTACACCGCCGGTGCGGTTTTGTCGTTGGCATTTGACGAACGTTTGCCGATTTTGGAGGCAAATACGGAACGGTTGTATTCCCGGCTCATTGCGCTGCCGGAAAATCCGAAAACCAGTGAATCGCAAAAGCAACTTTGGGCGTTTGCCGACCGGATTTTACCGAAAAAAAACGTTGGACGGTTCAATTTAGCATTGATGGACATCGGCAATGCGGTCTGTACGGTAAAAGAACCGGATTGTACCGATTGTCCGGTTGTCCGGTACTGCGAAGCGGTACAAGCAGGAATACAACACCTCATTCCGCTGCCGCTGCCGAAAGAAAAGCATATAGACCGCACCGAAGTTGCCCTGCTTATTCGGAAAAATCAGAAAATCCTGATGATTCGTTATCATCCGCATCAACGCTGGGCGGGACTTTGGGATTTTCCCAGAGCGGAATCGGCGGCGGAAATCCCGCTGGAAATCGCTGGTGATGCGGTTTTGCAGCGGCGGTTGGCGGCATTAACCGGTCGGCAATTTGAACCGGGTAAAGTGCTGAAAACGCTGAAGCACTGCGTTACCCGGTACCGGATTACGTTGTATTTCTGCGAAGGAACGGACAACGGTGCCGCTCCGCTGCAAAATTCCGAACGCTGTGAAAGCCGATGGGTGAGTGCTGCCGAACTTGCCGAATTACCGCTTCATTCGACGGCACGGAAACTTGCGCTGTTTCTCGAACAAGCAAAAGTTTTTTAACGTATTTTGACGATACCGGAATTATCAATTTCATTTAGCCCCGCCCCAAGCGGCTCGGCTAGACGCAGGCAAATTCAATGACGGTATCCGTAACTGAACCGCTTAATACGTTTTCCGGCTTAAAATGTTTTGTTTATCAAAAAATATGTCAGGACTATGACCTGTTAATGGATTCTTTTCCGACGGCGGAAACGCTTCTTAAACGCAGCGGCGAACTTTGTTGCGGCGTAATGTTTTGCCTGCACGGACCGCGGGCTGTGAAGTTCACCGCGATATGGGAAAAAGAACAGAACCGCGTTTTATTTTACGGACCCAGCGGCAAACGGTACTGTCAGGTTTTTCTGAACGATACTGATATTCCGCTTGATGAATTACTCTAGTACCTTATCAATTTCAATGTTATGAATTGCACTTGACAGGATTTTGTGAAATTGTTTTACTTCATTATTCCCATTTTTTTACGAACAAGGAAGCCGCTATGAACAAGAGTTGCTGAATGAAAATCCGTTGGAGGAAAAACGTCAACCGGATAACCGAAAATGGATATTTCGCCGGTCTTTTCAACGACCACAACATCATTGTAGATGAAGAAATCAGAGTCATAAAAATCTTCGTGTTCTCCGGCAACAAGTACAGTGCGACCATCCGGCAACAGTGTTTCACTTTGACCGAACCTGTCGAAGCACCAACCGGGACCGGCATCTATCGACGACGGACCGTCGAATGCCTCGTTGGCATCTAACCGCGTTTCAATGAGCCACGCCCAGACATCATTGGTCATCTCGTGCGGATTGGTTGTTCCTCTGCACGGAGAACGCCACTCCAAGAAGTGTTCACGGGTAATATGTGATGGCGGTTGACTCATTGGAATCCAAATACGGGCTGACTATTCAACGTCCTTTTATGTTTCCCTCACTTTACCACATTTTTTTCTGTTTTTCAACACGGCGGAAAGATTAATGGAACCGGAAAAATCCGTAAAACCGTTTCAGGATGCTTAATCCGTTTGCCGATAACGGAAAGAAGGAAACAAGGCAATGAAACGGCAAATCAACCATCGGCAACTGTGCCTCGAATCGCTGGAACAGCGGGAATTGTTAAGCGTATCGCTGAACGAATTTCCGGCGGCGGAGACGGTACAGACCGCTGATGCGGCTTCCGATTCTGAAAGAAACGTACCAACCGCAAGTGCGGAGCCGCCGGTCGTTTTTACGGAAGTATCACCGGCGGTTGTCAATCTTGCACCGCCGAAACCGGCGCGTCCCGCCAGTACCGCAACGCCATCGACACTCACCATCTATTGGTCTTCGCCGGTCGCTTCGTCTTCGTTGAACACGGAGGAAATCACATATTTCAAGATTACGGTACAGGACTCCAAAACAAAAGGAACGGTCTTTGAAGGAACTGCCGATGTTGCGGAGCGTTCTTTCGTTATCGAAAATCTTGAACCGAAAACGCGGTATCTCGTCTTGGTAACATCCTGCGGCGGCGAAGGAACGAACAGCGCAAAAGGAACGTTGAAAATCACAGCAGCGACGGCTGCTTTTCCTGCAATCACTGCCCGAAAGACCGCTGTTTCTCTGAATACCGCAACGTTAACTCTTACGGACAAAGACAAAATTACGCCCTTTGTTGACGGCAAAACGGTTAAAGAATACACCGTTGAAATCACTGGAAAGAAAACGGCAAACTGGGCAAATGCGCAAAGTGTTGTCATTCCTTCCGGTACGAATGTTCTCGACGTAAAAAAAGGAACGTTTAGTGTTGATGTCAGCGGATTACAGCCGGACACGGATTATCTGGTTCGGATAACCGCTGCTTATACAGATGGGACAAAGGAATTGTCCGTTACCGGCAAAGCAATATCAATCAGGACGGCGAAAGTGCCGGCTGTAAGCATTGCGAAATCATTCTTCACCGTGCTTGACAAAACGGACTATCAGTTTGCTGTCGGAACAACGGCGAAGATTGCATCTTTGAAAACGCTCGGCGAAACACCGGTTAAATTGACGGTCTATGTTTCAACGGGTTCCGCTGTTGATAAGGCAACGAAAGCGTTGTTGAATTCCGTTGCGGTCTCTGCACCGGCAGAAGCCGAGTGGGACAGCAAAGGATTGTTCACGATGCCGTCCGTTTCAATGGATACCCTTGCCGCTGCATTAGGACGCAGCAATCTTCTTGCGGCGAAAACACTGACGTTTCAGTTTCTTTTGACATTTGAATTCTCCGGCGGCGGTTCGGCAACGGCGTACTCCAAAACCGGCAGGTTGACACTTCCTGCGTGGTATTAGCACTTATGCACCGGCAAGGATGATTAACGCTAAACCAGCGAGGAACGAAACGAACATTACATAAATCATCTTGTCCGTAGTTGGTGTTCCGTTCTTGAATTCTTTCCAAACAAACACGCCCCAAATCGCCGCCACCATCGTTGCTCCTTGACCAAGTCCATAAGATACCGCCGGCGATGCAACTTTCGATGCCAGCACGTTCAGTGTCATACCGACCGCCCAGATACCGCCGCCGACGAGTCCCCAGATGTGGTCGCGGATTGTTCCCTTGAAATACGCCGAAAACGGCACCGGTTCGCCGGACACCGGCTTCTTCATAAAAATTGTTACGAAGACAAAACTGCTTGCCAATACGCCGAGCGTAAAAACGAAGTTTGCGGTGTAAGGAGTCATTTTCCCGGCTTCAAGAACGCCTCCGTCTTTCAATGCGGAAACCGTTAAGTCCAAAACCTTACCGTCAACCTGAACACCGGCAATCGTTCTGCCGACGGCGAAGTAAAACAGCGACATCAAAATACCGCAGGCAACGGCAAGCAAAATACCGTTGGCGGTGGAACTGCCCTTGCTCTGTGCGGCATCACCGGTTTGTTCTTCGGCTTCAAATTTTTGTTTCGGCAGCAGTGTGTAAGCAACGGCGTTGACGATGATGGCAACGGTTACCAATCCGACCCCGCTGAACAGCAGTACCGGATTGCCTTTACCGGGGTCGCCGATAAAGTTGATAAGAACACCGAGAACGAGTGCCAAACCGATACCGATGGGAAATGCTACAGACAGACCGGCAATCGCAATGGATGCAACGAGCAGGATGTTTCCGGCATTGAATACGATACCGCCGAAAAATGCCGATGCGAGCCATTCCGGTTTCGCTTGTTTGATGTCCGCAAGGAAGCCGCGACCGAATTCACCGGTACTGCCCAGCGTGAAAGCAAAAATCAGGGCGGTGAGAACAACGCCGAAAACGTAGTCCCAGTAGAACAACTCGTACCGCCACGTTTTGCCTGCTAACTTCTGGGAATTGCCCCACGAACCCCAGCAAATCATTGTAATCACACAGAACAAGACAGCAGCGGTATAACTTTCGAGGATAAACATAAGGATAAGCGGCAAGGGGTTAATGAGGGAATGTTGTTATGCGTCAAGTTTTTTTCCAAATTTCATCTGCAAGTCCAACACCAATGAAAACAGCATCGGAACAAGGAACAGCGTAAAGACCGTTGAACACGCCAGACCGCCGAGTACAACAGCACCGAGTCCGCGGTACAATTCGCTGCCTTCGCCCGGATAAATCACCAGCGGCAGCATACCGAATATCGATGCCAATGATGTCATAAAAATCGGACGCATACGGGTTCTGACGGACTCGCAAATCGCTTCCCGATACGGCAGTTTTTCGAGGACTTCCTCTTTGCTTTCGCCGTAGCCCCGTATAAAGTTTAATGATTGATGTACAATTAAAATCGCATTGCGGACAACAATACCGATGAGAATGATAAAACCGAGCATCGCCAGCGTGTCCATCTGTTGTGTCGGGTCGAGATAATTCACAAACGCCAATCCTAAAATCCCGCCGGTCATCGCAAGCGGAACACTGAACATAATCACAAACGGATACAGGAAACTCTCAAACAACGCCGACATCAACAGATAGACAATAAGCAGTGCAAGGAAAAACCGGCTCGTCAGCAAAGAATAAACGGATTCGCCGTTGAAACCTGTCCACTTTCCAAGCATTGCTTGACGGGTCTGCGTAAGTTTATCGGCACTTCCGGCAAGGATGATTCTAATATCCGGCGTGATGCCGCCTTCTGCTTTACATTCGTCAAATGCTTTATAGACGATATTTTGTACCGTTTCGAGCGGCATTTCATCCGGCGGAGAAATCTGTATCTGAATTGCCCGCTGCTGCTCATAACGGCGAATCTCCTGCGATGCTTCTGAACGGTTGAATTTGACAATTTCGGACAGCGGAATAATCATTTCCGAATTGTTTGCGCCCTTTACGGCAACAGGTAAATCTGCAACGTTGTACGGTGTAAGCGGAATATCAGGGTCGCGGATAACATACAGGTCAATGTTATCGCCTTCAAAATCATAGTCGCCGCTGTAAGTTCCGTCAATGAGCGAACGCACCATCACACCGATTTGTTCCAGTCCGATACCGAGTTCTTTCGCTTTCGGCTGGTCAATAACCAACTGAAATTCGGGACCGTTCTGGTTGTAATTCGACGGATTAGTACGGACTCCCGCCTGTGAAAAGATGCCGATAAGATGTTTCTGGAAATAAGCAGTAGAATCACGGAGACGAATCATATCATTACCGGTAAGTTCTATCTGCAACTGATTACCGGCACTGCGCCGTCCGAAGAGCGAGTTTTGTGTTGCCATACCGGTAATACCGGGCAACTGATTGATTTTTGCGTTCAGCAATGAAACAAGAGTACGCACATTTTGATTATCGGCACTCATTGCCATTACCCGCATACCGCTTGCCGTAAAGACCGCCCACGTTTCGCGAATCGGCGCAATATCTTTAATTTCCTTACCGGTTCGGATGTCAATCACCGGCGGCAAATCTTTTATATCGTCTCTTGTTTTTGCTTCCCAATAAGGACGCAGCGAGTCCTGCAAAACACGTCCCATATAGACGTTCTGCCGATACGAAGTTGCCGGCGGAGTATTGACGACACTGCTGATATAATTTTTATTACCGTTCGGCAGATAACTTGCCGGCGGCATCATCACATAACACAGATAAAGCGAAGCGGCGGTAATCACGGCGGAGAACAACAGCCGTGTCCAAATACCCGCCCAATTCGGTATCATTATCGTATGCAGAAACTTGGCGAATCCTTCGTTGAGCCGGTTACAAAGAGCAGCGAGACCGAATAAACCGTAAAGCCCGTATTTGTTAGCGGCTGGAGTTATCCCGCCCGCCGGAACAAGTCCCGACGCTAACTCGTTTTTCGGTTTCAGCATTTTCACCGCTAACATCGGTATCACCGTGATTGAAACAAGCAGTGAGAACAGAATGGCAGCAGAAATCGCAATTCCGATGTCGTAGTAAAGTTGTCCTGCTTCTTCCTGAATTGTAAAAATCGGTGCAAATACGGCAGCAGTCGTCAGCGTTGCCGAAAGAACCGCTCCCCAGACCTCCCGCGCGCCTTCGTAAGATGCCTGAAACGGTGTCTTACCCATATTAAGATGCCGGTCGATATTTTCGAGAACGACAATAGCGTCATCGACCACCATACCAACGGCAAAGGTTAAACCCGCCATTGAAATTACGTTGATATTCCGTCCTGCAACATAAAGAACGACGAAAGTGCCGAGAATAGAAATCGGAATTGACAGCGCAATAATCAGTGTCGGCCTTACACTCCGCAGAAAAATCAACAAAATAAGAACCGCAAGAATACTGCCTTCATAGAGATTCCTCCGCACGAGAGCAATCGCCTTATCAATATACATTGAATCATCATAAGCAAGGCGGGGACGAATTTTGTAGCGGTCATTCTTGTATTGTGCAAAGGGACCGTTTGCGGAATCCAGTTCTTTCAGGACATTTTTAATCGCGTGAATAACAGTCAGAACATTTGCGCCGGTTTCCCGTTTGAACGCAAAAATCATAGACGACTGCCCTTTGCTCTGATTGAAATAGGTACTTTTTTTGAGAACCATATTTATATCGGCAACATCTTTTACATAGACCGGAACGCCGTTGACGTATTTAATGATGCCGTTCCGCAGCGGTTCAAGAGTATCGAACCGTCCGACAACGCGGAAGCGGTAGTCGGTGCGTCCGCCGGACAAGTCGCCGGCACTGTCATTGATGTTGTCTGCCCGGATAGCGTTCTGAAACTCCTGTATCGTAATGCCGTTTTGTGCCAGCGCAACGGGATTAAACCGGACTTGAATCTCGTGTTCCCGCGAACCGTAAATGTCAATTTCGGAAAGACCAGGGATACGTTCCAGTTGCGGTTTGATATAATGGTCAGCGTAATCATAAAACTCGGCAACGTCAAAATTCGGGTTGTTTGCCGATTGAATGATGATGTAAGCGATTGCTTCGTCCGTTTGTGAAGAAGAAGTCCGTATCACGGGGCGTTCAACGTCTTCGGGATAATTGCGGACTTCGTTGAGGTGGTTGCTTACTTCTTGCGTAGCCCGTCCCATATCATAGCCGACATTGAATTCGAGTTCGATGTCGCCGCGACCGAGCGAAGCGGTAGAAGTCATTCGGTAAAGTCCCTGAATGGACTTTAATTTCTCTTCCTGCTCGAAGAGAATGGATGTTTCGACTTCTTCCGGCGAGCGTCCCTGCCAGGCGGTGCGGATGGAAATAACAGGACGTTCTACGTCCGGCGTGAGTTGAATCGGAACAGTAACAAGGGCGAGAATCCCAAAAAGAACGGTCAACAACACGCCGACCGCCGTCTTGATAGGATTTCTGATTGAAAATTTAATGATGTCCATATTGGTAGAACCGTATTCGGCAAGTTAACTGGCAACAATGTTCAGCAAGCGGAGTTTTTTCGGGTTCACCTTGCGGTGTCCCAATACACACTCTTCAAACGGTGTAAGGGTCAATTCGCCTTTGACACGCCCTGCCATCTTGCCGGTTTCGCCCCGTATCACCGCACCGACAGCAAAATTACCCAATTCGGAAGCCAGCACTCTGTCGGCGGCGACCGGCGAACCGCCCCGAAGAACGTGTCCGAGAACAACCGCCCTGCTGTCAAACGGATTGCCTGCCTCTTTGAGCAACTTCTGAACGGCTAACGCACCGCCGCGTTCATCACCTTCGGCAACAATCGCAATAACCGATGTCTTGCCGAGGTCTTTAATTTCTTTCAGTTTCTTCACAATGACTTCCGGCGGCTCTTCGGCTTCAGGAATACAAGCAATTTCTGCACCGGAAGCAATCGCCGTGAAAAGAGCAATATCGCCGCAGTGCCGTCCCATCACTTCAACGAAGAACATCAAGTCGTGCGAACCGGCGGTATCCCGCAGTTTGTCAACGGCTTCAACGGCAGTATCGACGGCGGTCGCAAAACCGATGGTGAGGTCGGTACCGAGCAAGTCGTTGTCAATCGTGCCGGGCAGTCCGACGATTTGCCCTTCCCAGTGTTTACCGAGGTCGATAGCACCGGCGAGTGTTCCGTTTCCGCCGATAGGAATCAGGGCATCAAATTTATATTTGCGCAGAATGGCGGCGGCTTCTTTTACGCCGTCTTCGGTTTGAAAGTGTTTACAGCGGCTGCTGTGCAGAATGGTGCCGCCTTGTTTTGACAAACCGGAAACAGAACGGACTCCCATTGCCAGTTCGCCGCTGCTGCTGATAAAAAATTCCTCGTCGAGAATTCCCTGATAGCCGTGCTTGATACCGATTACTTCATCGCCGCAAGCGATTGCTGTTCGGACAATCGACCGTAAACAAGGATTCATACCAGGGGCATCGCCCCCGCTGCAAAGGACACCGATACGCATAATGTTGCGGCGGTATTTGTACCGCTGTGTTAAAAATTACCGTTGTTCTAAAATTTCCTTTCGGGCTGCTTGAAGGCGGCGGCGGACGACACCGGCGATGAGCGTCATCATCTGATAGCCGAATGCCGTATCTTTGCTGCAAATTTCCCGCAATTTCACGGCATCGAACGCCAGCAATTCCGCCCTCGACCGGCAAATCCCGATGGAGGTGGTCTTATGCGGTACTATCAGTGCCGACCAAATGAGAAAGTCGCCTTTGCCGCAGGTGTCTGTCGTCTCCCTGCTCCCGCTCGGCGTTTTGTACTGAATGTCGATTTGCCCGGAATGAACGATGAACAGGTGCGTCGAATCGGCGTGTTCCCGATAGACGATGTCGTTCGCTTCGTAATTCCTGATTTCGCAAATTGTCAACAGTTCGGCAACGGCAGTGTCGGAAATGCCGCCTATGTACT
>JAISJZ010000266.1 GCA_031261125.1 Planctomycetaceae bacterium
CTGCTCGGCATCAGGGCGGTGATTGTCCAAAGTTTTGAACGGATTCACCGCGGCAACCTCGTCGGGATGGGCGTACTGCCGTTGGAATTTGCGAACGGAGCAAGTTGGCAAGCATTAAATTTGACCGGCTCCGAAGAATTCACTGTGCCGGAAATCGGTAAGGATTTTAAGCCCGGCTCGCTTATCACGGTGAAGGCGGAGCGGGAAGTGAAGCCGAATCTGTTCAGTGAAACAGAGTTTCAGGTGCGGGTTCGGATTGATACGCCGGTAGAGTTGCAGTATTACCTGAACGGCGGGATATTGCAGACGGTATTGCGCGGGCTTGCTTGACAAGGAATCACGGATACGGATAATAAACGCAGACCGCAATTATTCGTTCTCCCTGCTTTTATTAAAATGTCCGACGCACCGAAAACGATGTTCCAGAAAATCTGGGACGCTCACATTGTCGATACCAATCCGAACGGTGATGCCCTGTTGTACATTGACCTGCAACTGGTTCACGAGGTAACGTCGCCGCAGGCATTTGAAGGACTGCGTCTCGCCGGTCGCCGTGTCCGGCGACCGAATAAGACGTTTGCCGTCCAAGACCACAACGTTCCGACGGCAGACCGGCAGTTGCCGATTCAAGACCCGGTTGCCAAAACGCAGATTGAAACACTGCAAAAGAACTGTCGGCAATTCGGTGTGAAGTTGTACGATATTCACGACCCGAATCAAGGCGTGGTTCACGTTGTCGGTCCCGAACGCGGTTTGACACAACCGGGAATGACGATTGTCTGCGGCGATTCGCACACGGCAACGCACGGTGCGTTCGGAGCGTTGGCGTTCGGTATTGGAACCAGCGAAGTGGAACACGTTTTGGCAACGCAAACGCTTTGGCAAAAGAAACCGAAGACGTTCCGTATTCACGGTGAAAATGCGCTGCCCGCCGGTGTTACCGCAAAGGACTTGATTTTGTACATCATCAACCGGCTTTCAACTTCCGGCGGGGCGGGCTATGCCGTTGAATTCACCGGTCAGCCGTTTGTGCAACTGTCAATGGAAGGACGAATGACGGTCTGCAATATGGCAATCGAAATGGGCGCGCGTTCAGGGATGATTGCCCCCGACCAGAAAACGTTCGATTATCTTCTCGGCAAGGAATTCGCCCCTGACCGCAATTTTTGGGACACTGCCGTGAAAAGTTGGAGAACATTGCCGAGCGACCCCGGTGCGGTGTTCGACAACGTGTGGTCTTTCGATTCTTCAAAAATTGAACCGATGGTAACGTGGGGAACGAACCCCGCCCAATCCGCTCCGATTACCGGTAATGTTCCCGCGCTGGATTCGTTCAAAGACGAAAACGACCGTAAAACGGCGGAAGCGGCACTGAAATATATGGACTTGAAACCGGGAACACCGATTCAGGACATCAAAATACAGCGGGTTTTCATCGGTTCCTGCACCAACGGACGTATTGAGGATTTGCAGGCGGCGGCGGAAATTGTTAAAGGCAAACGAATCGCCGCCGGTGTGCGCGGAATGGTTGTGCCGGGCAGCGGACCGGTCAAACGGCTGGCGGAAGCGGAAGGACTGCATCAGGTTTTCATCTCGGCGGGTTTTGAATGGCGCGAACCGGGCTGTTCAATGTGTTTGGCGATGAATCCCGACCAGTTGAAGCCGGGCGAACGCTGTGCTTCGACGAGCAACCGCAATTTTGAAGGTCGGCAAGGCAAAGACGGACGAACCCACCTCGTTTCTCCTGCAATGGCCGCCGCCGCCGGAATCGCCGGTCATTTCGTTGACGTTAGATAACTATCAACTACCGACTATCAATCACCAACTTACTAAAATGCAGCCGTTCACTACTTTTACCGGACTTGTTGTTCCCGTTGACCGGAACGATATTGACACCGACCAACTGATGCCGAAACAATTTCTGAAACGTATTGAGCGTTCCGGTTTCGGCAAATTCCTGTTTTACGATTGGCGTTATTCGGATGACCGGTACACGCCGAACCCGGATTTTGTGCTGAACAAGCCGGAATATCAAGGGGCAACCGTTCTGCTGTCCCGGAAGAATTTCGGCTGCGGTTCGTCCCGCGAACACGCCCCGTGGGGACTTGCTGATTACGGTTTCCGCGTTGTTCTTGCGTCGGGTTTTGCCGACATCTTTTACAATAACTGTTTCAAGAACGGTATCCTGCCGATTCGGTTGAGCGAAGAACTCATTGATGACCTGTTCAGACGGGAAGCGGCGAACCGTCCGTTCAAGTTGAGTGTCAATTTGGAAAAGGGCGAAATTACGGACGGCAAGGGATTGACGATTCCGTTCACCGTTGACGAATTCCGCAAGTACTGTTTGCTCAACGGTTTGGACGACATCGGCATTACGCTGCAAGACGAACCGAAAATCACCGAGTACGAAAAAACGCACGGAATCGTTTAGTGAATTGGTTCAACCTTCCTCTCCGCACCCGGCTCGGTGTCATTTCAGCGGTGCTGCTGGTATTCGCTGCCGTTTTGGCTGCGCAAGCCGTGAACGACCCGGTGCATCACCGTTTGCCGTCCGTTATCAAGTGGGCAGCATTGCTGTTCGTTTTTTGGCTCGCTTGGAAGGACTTGGAAAAAGTTCCGTGGTGGGTCTATCTTGCCGCTCCGCCGGTGCTGGTTCTCTGTCTCATTAAACCGGGGGCGTGGTTCGTTGTCATACCGGCACTGCTGTTCGTCCTCTTCGTAATGCCGAAAAAGTAGTCAAATATGCAGCAATTTCTCCGCCTTTTCACCCAGCGGTTTGCCGAGAAAGTCCGCATACACCGCTTTCACGTCGGGGTTCTCATAACTCAACCGTGCCTTGCATTCGGCATCCCGGCGGTACAGCGCACCAAGACGCAGTTGTTTCAAGTCCAATGGGTCAAGATTGACCGGCTTCGGCTGTCCGCCGCCGCCGATACAGCCGCCCTGACACGCCATCACTTCGACAAACGTAAAGTCCGATTTGCCTTTTGCAGCGGTTTCCAAAAATGAACGGGTATCGCCGATGCCGTGAAGTTGTGCCAGCCGCAATTTTTGAATACCCAAATCAACCTCCGCGTACCGAACGCTCCGCAGTCCCCGCACCGGTTTCAAATTGTAAAAATCTTCCGGCGGGTCTTTGTCATTCAAAAATTTGTACGCTGTCCGAAGCACCGCTTCCGATACACCGCCGGTACTGCCGAAGATAATACCCGCTCCGCTGCCGGTTCCCATTAACGCATCGAACGGGGCATCGTCCAGCGATTTCAAATCAATTTTTTTCGCCATTAACATCGCACCAAGTTCTCTCGCTGTCAGAACAATATCCGTGTCCCGCAGTTCCGGTTTGTTATAAACCGTTGCCGCCGCACTTTGATTCGGAAGGAGAATCTCCGCCTTCTTTGCCGTACAGGGAGTTAATGCAATATGAACAATTTTGCCCGCGTCAATTTTATGCTTTTCGGCAAAATACGTTTTGACCATTGCTCCTTGAATCGCAATCGGGCTTTTCGTCGTCGAAATGTGCGGCAGCAACTTCGGATAGAACAATTCAGCAAACCGCACCCACGCCGGACAGCAACTCGTGAACATCGGCAGCGGTTTATTCTTTTCGTTCAACCGTTTCACCAATTCCGCCGCTTCTTCCATCACCGTCATATCCGCTCCGAATGTTGTGTCAAGAACATAATCGAAGCCCGCTTTTTTCAATGCGGCGGCAATTTTTCCTTCGACATTCGTCCCCGGTTTGATACCGAACAGTTCGCCGAGGGAAACGCGCACCGCCGGCGACAGCGACGCAATCACGATTTTTTCCGGGTTGTTTAACGCTTTAACAGCGTGCGGTACATCGTACCGTTCCGCTAACGCGTCGGCTTGGCAGAAGATAGTGCATTGCCCGCAATGGATACACGGTTCTTCATCGTCGGGAATCGGTTCGCCGAAAACAGATATTACTTCGTTGCAGAACAACCGGCAGCGTCCGCATTCAATACAATTATCGGCAATATGTTGAACGGCAGGATTGTTTCTGCTCAACGGCACCGGCAGTCCTTGCGGGGCGAAGCCGTCAAATTGGGCGAGGGCGCAGACCGTTGGTGCAGCGGCTAAACCCAGAGCGGTTGACCGGAGCATTTCCCGGCGGGTAGTCGATAATTTTTTCATAACAGAACGGCTGTACAAACAGAAACAGACGGTCGTACTGTAACATATTAACCGTTCGTTTGACAGCAGACACAGCAGCAAAAATGGTTTATGGTAAAAAATGTTTTTTAGAGTTCCCTTATGTGTTTTTAGGGCGTGTAAGAATTGGGCGGGGCAGCGGTTGGTGCCGGCAAAATTTCATCGTCCCTCATCGGTACTGGATTTTTCTATGACCGCTTATTACACTAGACAGATATGTTGTTTTGTCCCTTTCTTTCAATTTATCCTTTGCTTACGATTATGAGAAAAAACAGTTTCGTTTTCCGTTTTTTAACAGTTTTCCTTCTTTTGCGGATGACAAATTTCGTTGCCGCTGTGGAACCGGCAACACTTTGGAATCTTGACGATTATCTCAAGAATCCGCCGCAGGTAACTTGGGGCGAAAAAGTTAATTCGCTTGTTCAGGAAATCTATTACGAAGGCGAATTGTACCAGGGGAAACCGAGCCGGGTTTTCGCCTATTTTGGTAGACCGGAAAGCAAGGTGCCTTTTGACGGCAAGTTTCCGGCAATTCTTCTGATTCACGGCGGAGGCGGAAAAGCGTTTGCCGACTGGGCGGAAATCTGGGCGAGACGCGGTTTTTTCGCCCTGGCAATGGATTTGGGCGGTCAGGGACCAAACGGACAATTACCGGACGGCGGTCCCAATCAGGGCGACGACGAAAAATTCCGGGACTTTTCTATTGACAACGGCGACTACAAAAATGTGTGGACGTATCAATCCATCGCGGCGATTCTTCGGGGACATGCTTTGCTTGCCGCTCAAAAGGAAGTCGATCCGAATAAAATTGCGGCAACCGGAATCAGTTGGGGCGGCTATTTGACGTGTATTTTAGCCGGAGTGGATAACAAACTTCAAGCGGTGGTTCCCGTTTACGGCTGCGGTTTTTTGCACGAAAACAGTTGTTGGAAGGTCAATCAGCTCGACAAAATGACGCCGGAACAGTGGGAACGCTGGGTAACGTTTTTCGATCCTTCCAGTCATATCGGTCGGGCTGCGATGCCGATACTGTTCGTCAACGGAACGAACGATTTTGCTTATCCGCTGGACAGTTACGAAAAAACGTATTCCAAGCCGAAAGGCGGTGTCACTCTTTCGATCACACTCCGCCGACCACACGGACATATTTTCACGTTCAAGGAAGTGGATGCGTTTATCGACAACATCATTTTCAAA
>JAISJZ010000368.1 GCA_031261125.1 Planctomycetaceae bacterium
ATAATGTTTTGAAGCGTTCCGAAGATAACTGATTGGGATGTGAAATCGAGAAGATTCTTTGACAAGAAGTGCAAGAATGATAACATTACTCTTTTGAACAAAGCAACTCATTATCAATAGTGAAGCGGTACTGCTTCGTCCGGTTCCGGCGGATGCGGAATTAACTGTCCCAATACCGTTTCTAATAGTGCTTCAATGCCTTCGCCGGTCGCCGCACTCACCGAAACGGAATTTAAGGATTCACAATCCGAAAGTAAATCAATTTTGTTAAAACACAACAGCGTTTTCGATAAAAATTCTACCGGCGGCATTAGTTGTTCCTGTGCCGAAAGTGTTGCGTCTATTAACCAAAGAATTAAATCACTTTCCGTCAACATTGCTCCGGTACGTTTGATACCTTCTTGCTCAATCGGCGAAGCCGGATTTGCACAGTCCACCTCGTTCAGACGAAAACCGGCAGTGTCGGAAAATTCAAACGGAAAACCGTTAATTGCCGTTTGAAACGAAACAACATCACGGGTTGTACCGGGTGTTTGGTGAACGATACTGCGCTGAAAACCGGCAACGGCGTTGAGTAAACTGCTTTTGCCCGCATTGCTCGCTCCCGCCAGCACAACGCGGAACGGCTCAATCAAATGTTTGCCGATTGGAACATTTTCTTCTAAACGTTTCCGGCGATATTCCTTTTCCGTTTCATCCTGCAACGAATTGATATAAGACAATTCCCGTTCTAATGCCCCGTTATATTGGGCGAGTAAAATCTGCGCTGTCCGTTCCGTCGGGGCAAACGGCAGTTGCCGAAGGGCGATGTTCCGCTGCGAATTTCCGCGGCAAAAGAATTCCTGCCACGGCACCGGTACCGCTCCGTCTCGTATCAGTACCGCCTCGATTTCGGCAACGATGATTTCTCCGCCGTGACAGTGAAGTTCGACTTCGTTCCGGTTCGGACAATAAACAACGAGTTGTTCCGTTCGGTTCAGATGTTCAAGTTGAAATGTTCCGAAGTGATGCCGTGTTTCGTCCGGTTCGATACGTTTGGAAAAGTGCCGGTGAAACACATCAAGCACATTTTCTCCGTGCAGCAGCAGTGCCGCTACTGCCCCGCGTCCGGGCGGTGTTAATCGAATAATCAACAAGGGACAATACAATTTACTGTTAGCCGGTTTCATTGAGAAACCGAATTCTCAATCGAATTTCAGGTCCGCGAAAAAGTTCTTTTTTTGCACCGGTTCCTGTTTTTGCGGCTGGGCAATAACGACCGCCGGCATATCAGGAACGGTACTTGCCGTTTCATCCCAAACCGGTTTGCTTGACGGTTTCTGCAAGCCGGCTTTTTCCAGCAGCGAACGGGAAAAGACATCGCCGACGTGATACACTTCGGACGGCGGCGTACCGGATGCTCCGTTTTGTACCGGGTTGTAGTTTAGAACAAAATCGTGTTTGGACACGGACAGTACCGCATTGGGGTCAACCCGGTGGTCTTTGACGCGTGCGCCGTTCACCTTAACTCCGTTTGTACTCTGTAAATCGAGAACGTACCAATAGCCGCTTGCCAGCACCAGTTTGCAGTGCTGCGAGGATACGTTGCTGAACCCCAATACAATATCGCAGTGGGGTTTTCTGCCGATGATGATTTCGTTTTTCCGCAGCGGAATCGGGTCGCCGCCGCCGGTAGGAACTAATACGCCGAACATTGGAAAGGGGGAACAGGAACTAACGGTTCGGAGGCACTTTCGCCATCTCCCGGCTATTGTCTATTATTTGTTATTCGTTTTCAATGCTGTTATTTGCGGACAAGCAGTGTTAACCGGTTCGGCAGGACTTCGATTTCAACCGGCAGCGTTCCGCCGGGGTCGCCGTCGAGTTGGAACGGAAGCGGACGTTCCGCGGTGAGCCGAAACCGCGCCGCTTGTCTCAACTTTACGCCGGGCAAAAAACGGTGCATACCGAAACACTGCGCCGCCGCAGTGTAAAGACAACCGTGAAACACGGAACCGCCCCGCATCAGCACCGCGTCCAGCAATCCGTCGTTTTCCTTCGCAAACGGAGCAAGCGGCAGTCCCCAACCGTACCGGTTTATATTAAACACAAACGCCCAGCGTGCCGAATCGTCCAGACACTCCCAAACGTTCTTTTCGGCATTGTACCGCTCAATACTCATCTTTGCAAAGCGGTAATTCGTCAACGCTTTGAATATCGGTTTAATGTACGAAAAGTACGAAATGTGCGCTCCGCGTTTGTGTCCCGCCTGATGCCGCTGCTCCCGGTAAGCGTGAACGCCGCTGACAACGGCAGCATCGAAACCGCAACCTGCCATCACGAGAAAAATCCGTTCCTGCTGTTCACCGTTTTTTTCAAACGACACTTTACCGGCATCAAGCGCCAATGTTTTACTGTTAAGAATCATATCGGCGAGTCCCCCCGGCGTTCGGGCAAGACGGAAATGTTTCGCCAGTAAGTTGGCTGTCCCCGCCGCCAAAAGCGTTATCGGCGTTCCGGGGTCAGTCAGATTGACAAGCGTTGCTGCCGTACCGTCGCCGCCGCAGCCGACCAACGCCCGCAACTGCTGTTTCCGTTGAAGCGCGTTTGCCTTTTCGGCAACTTCGTTCAAATCGGTTAACAGTTGAACGTTCAATCCTTTTTCCCGAAGGAGGTACTGCAATTCTTCCGCCCGCCGCAGCGGCGAACGTTTGCCCGCCTTCGGATTGACGGAAATGATAACACAGTCAGGCATCAGCGGAGTTTTACTTTTTAATGCTGTCGTTGACAAGGAACCGGTACTTGAAAATTGTCCAAATTGCCGACACTCCGTCCTTCCAGCCGATTTTTTTACCTTCGGCATAACGTCTTCCGTGATAACTTATCGGCACTTCATAAACGTTCAGGTCCCGCCGTCCGATTTTAATCGTGATTTCCGGTTCCATTCCGAACCGGTTTGACCGCAGCGGAATACTTTTGAGAACATCGCCGCGGAACGCTTTGTAGCACGTTTCCATATCGGTCAAGTCCAAGCCGCTCGCCAAGTTGGACAAAAACGTCAAAAACAAGTTGCCGAGTTTATGATGATAAAACAGCACCTTCCGCATTTCACGGTTTGCAAAGCGTGAACCGTAAACGACATCGGCGTTCTTTTCCAGCAGCGGTTTCAGGAG
>JAISJZ010000015.1 GCA_031261125.1 Planctomycetaceae bacterium
TGATGCGGTTCCGCAGCGGCGGTGAAGTGATTGCCGTTGCCGCTCCGCTCGTTCACCGCAACGGTGTTGTACCGGATTTTACACTAAAAGAATCGACGGAGAAATCAGTAAAATTGGAAGCCCCGGACTGCACATTGGAAATGCAGGTGAACGACAGCAGAATACGGTTTCTGGTTAACTGCGGCACAAGTGCTGCTGACACGCTGAACATTCGGTTACTCGGCAACATACGGAACGGACTTTTGTCCGGTATCGAATTTCTCGGTCAAGGCGATGTCAGTTCTTCGCCGATTGATTTGGAACCGCCGTTGAACGAACGCAGCAAGCCGAATCCGCAATGGCTGACAACGCCGCTGGCAATACTGGCAACGGACAAGGGAGCAATAATGCTTAAATGGAAGAACGCGGAATTACAACCGGTATTTTCGTCTCCGAACCGGTTCGGCTTTACGGATGACCATTTGATGGTACTGAAAGGCAAAGACATTGACGCAATACTGATAATGGACGACGGCGCAGACGGAAATAAAAGTGATGATTCCCCGTCCGTTATCCATTATCAGTTAAAGCGTTATTTTACTCAACATCCTTTTCCCGACCCGCCCTCCGCGCCGCGTTCTGCCGAAGAACAGCGGAAGTTGAACTTGCAGGCATTGGAAACGTTAAATAGTCCCGACGGTACCGGTTGGGGTTATGCTGTTGAACCGGATTGGCAGCGGGAACCGTTCGCCGATTTTTTGTCAACGCAGCACCGGTTAACCGGTAAAGTGCCAGTGCCGAAAAAAATTGTTTCCGGCGGGTCGGACATTGCCAACGATGCCGCGTATTTCATTACGAACCGCGTCGAAGAATGGCTCAAAGTCCGTAAAACGGCGGTGCAGTCCATTTTATCGTTGCGTCAGCCGGACGGTTCATTTTTGCAGCGGTCGCGGTTTCCGAATATCGAAACGAAGGCAACGTCTTACGGCTTCACCGCAATCAGGGCGTTAGAGTTAATGGAGTTTGTCCGTTATACCGGCGATAAA
This sequence comes from Planctomycetaceae bacterium, assembly GCA_031261125.1. Lineage (GTDB taxonomy): Bacteria > Planctomycetota > Planctomycetia > Pirellulales > Thermoguttaceae > WRKP01. Next base: position 1,026 of record JAISJZ010000015.1, read on the forward strand.
GAGTTGCTGTCCGTTGTCGAAAAATCGTTGGACTATCTGAAACAGTGCGATGTCCCCCGCGGCGGATTTTACCGCGATTCCCCGCTGCACACGCCGGACTTGCAAACAGCAGCATCGCTGGTCTGGCTCTGCGTTTGGGCGTTTGAATTTACCGGCAAGAAAGAATACCTGGACGAAGCGGAACGTTTTGCCTATCTCGGCTTGCCGTTTGTTTATCTGGACGGCGGATTAAAATCCGCCGCTAACTATCTGACCGTTCCCAAACTCGGCGGAACGGAACGCCGAAAGCCGCTCTGGTTCGGCGTTGCCAAACCGCAAACCGGTATCTTGTACGCATACGCCTTAAATCTGTTGTCGAAACATAATAAAAGTGTTGACTGGAAAAAAATTGCAACGGGAATTTTGTACGCCGCCGAAACATTGCAGTACGCATCCGGCGATTACGCCGGATGCCTGCCGGAACGGTACGATGCCGTCAAACAAGAACGGGAAAGTTGGAAAGTCAATCCGTGCGCTTTGGTATCGCTGCGGCTGGCGTTGGAAGGAAAACTCGATTCGCTGTCGGTGCTGGTTGACGGCAAAGAGCGGTATGTTTCGCCGTATCCGCTACGTTTAACGCCGGACGGGGTCGAAGTGTTCGACATTCCTGATACGGTTCCGACGTTTCAGATTTTACGCAACGGCAACCGCATTGAGTCCGTCAACGGCAGCGGGACGCAGTTATTGGAATAACGGCTAATTTACCAAAATCGTCTGCGTTCTGTCCGGTCCGACAGAAACGATTTCAACCGGTTTGCCGACCAGTTCGCTGATTCGCTTAACATAGTTCTGCGCATTGTCCGGCAAATCGGAATACCGGCGGACGCTGTCAATTTCTTCTTTCCAGCCCGGCAGCGTTTCATACACTGGTTCCGCCTTCCGCAAATCCTCAAACTGGCTGGGGAAATGTTTCACGGTTTGCCCGTCAATGTTGTAAGCGGTGCAGATTTTCAGTTCCTCAAAACTGCTCAACACATCAAGGAGCATTATCGACAGAACGTCAACGCCGCTTAACCGGGCGGAGTACCGGACGGCAACGGCATCGAACCAGCCGCACCGCCGCGGACGTTTGGTAACGGTACCGTACTCATTGCCCCGGTCGCGGATTTTCTGTCCGATGCCATTATCCTGTTCCGTCGGACACGGACCGCCGCCGACGCGGGTCGTATAGGCCTTTACAATGCCGATGATTTTCTTCAAGAAGTGCGCCGGCACGCCGCTGCCGCTGCTGATACCGGTACCGCTGCTGTTGCTGCTTGTAACGTAGGGAAACGTTCCGTGGTCAATGTCCAGCAGCGAACCTTGCGCTCCTTCAAACAAAATTCGCTTGTCTGCATCGACAGCGTTGAGCAGATAGTCCGTCGTATCGGCAACGAACGGACGCAACCGTTCGCCGTATGCGGTGAATTCGGTAAAAATTTCATCGGCGTTTAACGTCCCGCCGGCACCGTCAGCGGCTCTCAATCCCGCAAAAATTCTGTTTTTAACGCGGACGATGTTTTCGATTTTCGCCTTGAAATCCGGTTTGTAGAAGTCGCCGAGACGAACCGCCAAGGAACGCCCTGCCTTATCCTGATAACACGGACCGATGCCGCGTCCGGTAGTGCCGATGGATTCTCCGCCGCCGATGCTGTTGAAAATTTGGTCTTCCAATGCGTGCCAGGGGAAAATCACATTCGCCCGGTCGCTGATGAGCAGGTTTTTACCGATGGTGATTCCCTGTGCTGTCAGTCCGCCGATTTCTTCAAGAATGGACTTCGGATTCAGCACAACGCCGCCGGCGATGACGCATTGAACCTGCGGTCGGAAAATACCGCTGGGAACAAGCGACAACTTGTATTTTTTGCCGCCGAAGACAACGGTATGACCGGCGTTCGCCCCGCCTTGATAGCGGACAACGATGTCGTTCTGTTCCGTCAGCAGGTCAACGATTTTTCCTTTGGCTTCGTCTCCCCATTGGAGACCGATGATGGCAGTTCCCGGCATTAGTAAGCAGGCAGTAGTTCGGATGAGCCGCCGGCTCACCGGCGCATTTTCCCGTGATTGTATCCGATAACTGCGGCGTTGACAATACCGGTATTGCCAGGACGGGGCAAATATGCTATACTGCTGCCGGTGTTCCGGTTTTTCCTGTCCTTTTATTCCCTGTCCGCTGTGAAGCAGAAAATTAAGACCTATCACGAATTGTATATGGGTATCCTCGCCGGTATTGACGAGAGCGTACTAACGCAGGCGGCAACGCTGGTGCGGCAAACGTGGGCTGCCGATAAACAGATTTTCACGGCAGGCAACGGCGGCAGTGCGGCGTTGGCGGTGCATTTGGCGGCGGACTTCGGAAAAAATGCGGCTGGTCCGAAAGACAAACAGCCGCGGATTACGTCGCTTTGCACCAACACGTCAATGATAACTGCTTTGGGGAATGACTGCGGATACGAAAACATTTTTTCCTATCAACTGCGGAACTTCCTTAACGCCGGCGATTTGGTGATTCTCATTTCGTCGAGCGGTAATTCGCCGAACGTGATAAAAGCGGCGGAGTACGCCAAAGCAAATGAAGCGAAGGTTGTCGGGATGACCGGGTTCAGCGGCGGAAAACTGCGGGACTTGTCCGACATTTCGCTGCATATCCCGTGCAATGTCTATGAATTAGTTGAAGATGCTCATTCGTTTTTCTGTCACGCCGTCGTTAGCGCGTGCAAGAGAGGTAACTGATATGCCGAAAAAACTCGAAATCGTTTATGTTGTCCCTTCCCGCTACGATGATGACGGTTATGCCGTCCGCTGGCGGAAAGGCGTGGTGCCGTCCAATTCGCTGGCTGTGCTGAAAGCGTTAACACAGCACGTTGCGCCGCTGACGTGTTACGATGACAACGTTGAGGCGGTTCCGTTCAGGAAAATTGCCGCCCGCAACCGCAAACCTAATGTAAAAGTTGTCGTCGGCATCGTCGGTGTTCAGTCCAATCAATTTATGCGGGCTTCGGATATTGCGCTGAAATTCCGCTCCCTCGGCGTTGATGTCCTTATCGGCGGCTTTCACGTTACCGGTGTTCTCGCGTTGTTCGACCAGCCGTCGCCGGAGTTGCAACTCTTATTGGATAAAGGAGTTACGCTTGTCGCCGGCGAATCGGAAACGCCCGGCGTTCTCGAACAGGTTTTTGACGATGCCCGGAACGATAAACTCCAGCCGATATACCGCTTCCCGAAGGCACCGGATATTTCCGATGCACCGCTTCCGCAAGCCGACCCGCGGTACGTTGACAAGTTCGGCGCGCGCTGGGCAACGATTGACTCGTCCCGCGGCTGTCCCTACGGCTGTACGTTTTGTACCGTCATTAACATTCAGGGACGCAAAATGCGGTGCCGGAGTGCCGAAAGGGTTCTCGAAACCGTGAAAGGCAATGCCGCTAAGGGTGTGGATAATTTCTTCTTCACGGACGATAACTTCGCCCGGTCAGCCCATTGGGAAGCCATTTTCGACGGACTGATTGAAATGAAGGAGAATGTCGGTTTTATGATGCAAATCGACACGCAAGCGGCGAAAATTCCGCACTTCATCGACAAGGCGAAACGGGCGGGCTGCCGGATGGTGTTTGTCGGAATGGAAAGCGTCAATCCCGAAAACATTGCGGCGGCGGGAAAATCGCAAAACCACGTTGACCAGTACCGGGATATGGTGCAAACGTGGCAGCAGGCGGGCGTGATTGTTCACGTCGGCTATATTATCGGTTTTCCGAACGACACGCTGGAAAGTGTCCGGCGGGATGTCGTGTTCCTGCGCGACCACGTCGGCGTTGACCTGGTATCGTTCTTTATGATGGTTCCGCTGCCCGGTTCGGTGGACCATAAAAATATGCTTGAACGCGGCGAATGGATTGACCCCGATTTGAACAAGTATGATTCATTTCACGAAACGTTCAAACATCCGCGGATGAAAGAAGGCGAATGGAAAGCGGCGGCACAACTGGCGTACAGCGAATTTTATACAAAGGAACACTGCGCAACGATTCTCCGCCGGTTGCCGAAGGAACACTACTGGCTGATGTTCTGGAACCTGATTTGGTACCGGTACAGCGGCGTGTTGTCCGGCACGCATCCGATGATGACCGGTTTTTTCCGCAAGAAGAACCGCCTCGACCGCCGACCGGGAATGCCCGTTGAAAATCCGTTCCGCTTCGGCTGGCGTTGGTTGAAGGACTTTGTGCTTGACAGTGCGTCGTATATCAAACTCTTTTTTGAATTTCAGGAGATTTGGTTTGCAACGAGGCACAAATCAACGCCGCACAAAGCAGCGGTCTCAACCGTCAAAGAGGGGAAGCAGCAGACCGTTTGGAATTCGCTCGCTGCGCTGCAAGCGAACTGGAATACCGTGCAGCGGCAAGTGGCGGAGTATTGCTGGATAGGCAAGTACGAAGACGCAAAGAACGAATTGAAAGCGGTGCTATCCGCAACGGCGCAGAAGTTGCGCCATTTAGCCGTGCCGCTTGCCGGCGGGCGGAAAAAACGGGAGGCGGAACGAGTTGCCGAACAACTCGAATCGTGCGTTATCGAATTGGAGACGGCAAAGGCGGAACCGTTAACGTTATTCAAAGCGGAGCAAACCGTTCGTGAAACGGTGCTTACCCGGTACGAAGAGTTAGCGAGCAAGGGGGTACGGATGCGGCGGAAGGTTAATCTTTGGCGGCGCAGTATGTTGAGCAATTTGAGGAAGGGCAGGGTCGTCCGCTGCGGTTTACATTCGTCCCGCGGTCTTTGGCTTTTCTGGATTGATACTTATCTGTCGTTGCGGTTCTCGATTGCGGCGATGAGAAAAGAGTTATGACTTAATAAACATAAGCATCGTGCGTAAGCGAAGTATCAAACGTTGACATACTTCGCTGTGTTGCAAAATGATACACCGCCGAAGCGGCGTTGCAAAATGATGTACTTTTGCAAAATAACACACCGAAACGATACAAATTTATTCCATCTTATTCTATGTGTTTGTGTGAACGGGCTGCGGATGAGACGCTCAAGTCCGGCAAACGCGGAATTTACAGGGCTTTAAGAAAAAAATTCTTTTTATTTCTTGTTGGCACGGTGATTGCAGGTATAGGTATTGCCCGCACAGTGCGGGTTGCGGAAAATTCCGAATCCCCTTACAATCAGGAGAAACATTATGTCAACTGGTACGAAATTTGCTTGCTTGCTTGCTAGCCCTCTCATTGTCCTCTAACGCAAACGCCGACTTTGTGCTGAGCGGGAGCGACACCTTTTCGCCTACCGGCTACCTGCCCGTTAATTATGATGAACCTGACAGTTCAGTACGGGTAGTGCTTGGTCCCTCTAGTGTTAACCAAAATAAGCAAGGGAGCTACGGCGCAGATGTTAGTGTCCGTGTGATCAGTGAGTTCGGTGATGGTTCAACTCTCTGGTATGGCAGCATAACAGCGAGTAACGCAGGTAGTGGTTTTGCCCCCGACAAGGCAATCACTATCAATTCGATTACCTCGACGCTTACCCGCGCCGATGGGACGGTAGAGTGGTCGAACATTCTGGTCGGCGGTTTGGAGAGCGGCTTTTTGTTTGACTATACAGGTGAAACGGCGTACATTCACAGCAATACCAACGTACACGGTTTATCGTTGTGGGACGGTGATGTTTTGGACTTTCACATAGATTACACGAAGCTCAAAAATGCAGGTAATCTGACATTGACTCTGGAAGGTGTTATCGGTATCGGCACTATTGGCGGTGATATCCCCGATGGTACGACTCCTGAACCGGCGACGATGCTGATTTTCGGAACTGCCGCGGCAATAGGACTGCCGTTGCTGCGCCGCCGGATGAAGAAATAACATTGGTTTGACAAACCAACGGGCGGAAAAACCAACAACGGGACGTTTGGGTGTTATTCACCGAAACGTCCCGTTGTACCATTCACGGGCTTTGCGGCGCAGCGGAATGTCCCGCAAAATCCACTCCGCCGTATGATTTGAATACGGCAATACTTCCAACACGGCATTAACGGAAAGACCTGTTGACGGTAAATACACTTTCACATCGTCCACCGTTTTTTCCTGCGAAACCCAAACGGGACGCTTGCCGATGCGTTTCAAACGGACAAGAGCCGCTGCTCTGTCCGATGCCGGATAGTTCCACTTTCTAACGCCGTCAAAATGGCTATGGCAGAAAAAGCCGCTCCACAAAGCGGCAATTTCGTCGTCATTCAAACCGATGAAACCGCAAGCGATTGCCCCGCGGGAAAAACCGGCGAGAATCACTTTGTTTGAATCACCGCCGAACCTCCCGCAAACATCGTTCACCGCTGCGATACAGTACCGCTTTGTTTCGTTAACATCGCCCCACCAGGTAATGCTGTTCTGCTTTTGTCCGTCTTTGTTTTCGATGAACGGCAGACAAACCCAGATTGCTTTTCCTTCGGACAGACCGAAACCGAGAACGCAGTCCTCGACTTTGCCGGTTGAAATGTCCCGCCCGTTTTTATAATTGCCGTTGCCGGCATATTCAACAATCACCGGCGATTTTCCGCCGGCGTTCCAATCCTTCGGCAAGAAGAGCGTGTGATAAACGGCGGTGTTTTCCCAGCCGGCGGCAGTACAGCATACCCGTTTTCCGGCGGCAGGTTCACCGCCGGAAATACCGGGAATCATTATGTCCGGCGGAATATCGTACAACGTTTGCTCTTCGGCGCATAACAGCGGCACCGAAAAAAACAGGAACGTTAAAATGATGAGCCGCTGTATCCGTTCGGATGTGTTGTGTGCCATTTCCACGCTGTTGCAATGACTTCTTCGGTGTCCGTGTGCTGCGGTTTCCAGCCGAGTTCCTTTTGAACCTTATCGGAATTCGCGTACAGTTTGGCGGGGTCGCCCGGTCGGCGTTCACCGTGAACCGTTGGAATTTTTCCGCCGACAACTTTTTCCGACGCGTCCAAAATTTCTTTGACGGAATAACCGCGGCCGATGCCGAGATTATAGAACGTGTTAGCCGCAGCCGCTTGCGGCGCGTTTCCCAATGTTTCGACAGCCAAGATATGGGCGGCAATCAAATCGTCAACGTGAACGTAATCTCTGATACAGGTACCGTCTTCGGTCGGGTAATCCGTTCCGAAAACCTTAATGTTCGGACGTTTTCCCATAGCGGCAAACAGCACCAGCGGAATCAGGTGCGTTTCCGGCTGATGGTCTTCGCCGATGCTTGCGTCCGCACTCGCCCCGGCAACGTTAAAGTACCGGAACGCAATGAAACGAAAATCAGGGTCTGCCGCCGCAATGTCCTTCAAGATTTGTTCGACAAACCATTTGGAACGTCCGTAGGGATTGATAGGGTTCTGCGGCGTTGTTTCGTAAATCGGTACTTCCGCCGGTTCGCCGTAAGTTGCCGCCGTGGAAGAGAATACGAACCGTTTCACACCGGCGCGTTCCATTGCTTCGAGCAAACTCATTGCCCCGGCGGTGTTGTTCCGGTAATACCGCAGCGGCTTTTCGACCGATTCGCCGACGCTGATAAATGCCGCAAAGTGCATTACCGCTTCGATGCGGTGCGTGCGCAGAATCTCTTCGACCTTATTTGTTTCGGCAATGTCCGTTTGATAAAACGGTACGCCGTCCGGCAAGGACTGTTTATGCCCGTAACTTAAATTGTCGAGAATCACAACGTTATGACCGGCTTTCACAAGTTGCCGGACAGCGTGCGACCCGATATAACCGGCACCGCCGGTAACGAGGATGTTCATCGTATTGATCACGCCCGCAGCGCAACCCCTTTTTCTTTAATGAATGTTAAAAATTCCTTGTGGAATCCGTCAATTTCATCGCCGGTGAGCGTTCTGTCCGTTCTGCCTATCCAGAACCGGAACGAATAACTTGCCGTACCTTTTTCGAGTCCTTTGCCCTTGTAGGAAACGAGAAATTCCCGTTTGACGATGAGCGGACTTTCAAACGAGTTGACAATGTTTTCCAAATTTTCAAAGCCGTCGGCAACGTTCCAAACGAGTGAAAAATCCTGCCACGACAGCGGATAGCGCGGCGGTTCGGCAAACGCCACTTCGGGATACAGCAAGCCGTTCACTTTGTCCAATTCGATTTCAAACCAAATGATTTGTCCGCCTTCGGGACAGAACTTTTGCATCAGCGGCTTGTCTATCATCCCCAAAGAGCCGGCGGCGGTATTGCCGGTTTCCACGGCAACGAAATGACCGGGCGTTTGCCAAGGAGCGGAGACGGCACCATCCCGCTCGTGAAACGATGCTGTCAGTCCGAGGACTTTGAAAACGTCTTCGACCGCGGATTTAACCGAAAGATAAAAATCCTCCGGCAAACCGTTTTGCTGAAATGCAACGCCGGCGAGTGTTAAAAACTCACAGGGCAATCCCTTCCGGCCGGCGGGGTTAAATCTTCGACCGATTTCAAACAAGCGGAACGAATCGCGGAACGGCCGGTTTTTTGGAACGAGTGAAAGCAGCGTCGGAATTAACGTTGTTCTTAACTGTCCCGTTTCGGGTGTTGTCGGGTTTGCCAGCGCGAGCGTTTCGCCGGGTTCAAAGTCAATCTGTTTCAGAAAATTATCGTTGAACCAGATGTAATTATGGACTTCCAAAAAACGGTGTCCGCCGGTCAAAATCTTTTTGATTTTGTGCGGCAGTTTTAATGATTTTTCGATATACAGCGGACGCATCGGTACGGCAGGCATTACCGGCGGAATGTTATCGTATCCGTAAATCCGCAGCACTTCTTCGACGATGTCTTCGGGAATTGAAATGTCTTTTTCACTGCGGAAATTAGGGATACCGGCTTTCAGCCGGTTCCCTTCGGAAGACGTGTTATACGCCGCTTCAAAGCCGAGCGAATGTAAAATTGACAGGATTTTTTCTTTCGGCAAGTTGATACCTGCGAGCGTTTCCAAGCGTTCGGCGGGGATTTCGATGTACCGCGTTTTTTCTTTCAAATCGCCGTCATAAGTGAAACGGCTCAATATGTCGAGACCGGCACCGGCATCCTGAATAAGTTGCAGGATTCGACCAGCGGCAACTTTTACAGAGAACGGCGGCTGCGTTTTTTCGTACCGCTGCGACGCGTCCGTGCGTAAGTCCAACCGGCTGGCGGTTTTACGGATTCTCGCCGCTTTGAAGTTGGCACATTCCAAAAGCATTTTTTTTGTTGACCCGGAGATTTCCGTTTCGAGTCCGCCCATTACGCCGGCAAGAGCAACGGGACGGTAATGAGCAGCAACGGTTCCGCTGTTTTGCGAACCCCAAATGAGTAAATCATCAGGATTCAATTTCCGTTTCTGTCCGTCCAAGGTTTCAAATTCACAATTCGGGGGCAAGCCCCCGGCACGGACGGTCGAAACTTTAATGCCGCCGAGTTTATCCGCGTCGAAAGCGTGCGTCGGCTGCGCAACTTCCCACGCCGCGTAATTCGTTACATCAACGAGAAGATTATGCGACTTCAAGCCGAGAGCGTGCAAACGGCGTTGAATGAACAGCGGCGACGGCACCGCCCCGTGCGTGTTGAACTCAATGCAGGCATAGACCGGACAATTTTCGTAATCTTCGTTTTTCAGCGGATGCTTCGGCAGATGGTCAAACTGTGATAAGTCCAAGAGCGGAAGCGGTTTCAGCGGACGTTCAAACACGGCGGAAAATTCACGGGCAAAGCCGTAGTGTCCCCAAAGGTCGGGACGGTGCGTCAAACTTTTATTGTCAATTTCAATCAGGGTATCCGTTTCGGGGATATAACCGCTTAATAAAGAGCCGGCAGCGATGCTGCCGGGTATTTCCAGTAAAATTTCGTGCCAGTGGCTCATTCCCAATTCGGCGGCGGAACAGAGAATTCCTTCGGACGGTTTGCCGTGTTTTTCGCCGGCTTCTACGACGGCGGGACAAGCCGCTGTTGTTAACACCGTTGTCCCCGCAGGGGCAAATGCTGCCTTCAAACCAACACGGACGTTCGGCGCACCGCAAACGGTCTTGTACGTTTTCTTGCCGCAGTTCACTTCGCAGAACGTTAACTTGTCCGTCAATTTTTCGGTCTTGACAACTTCGCCGGCGAGAACGTTTTTAATGCAGCGGCGGATTTCTTTGATACCTTCGACTTCGGCAGTTGAAAGCGTTAAACGGCTGACAATATGGTCAACGCTCAAGCCGGAAAGGTCAACGAAATCGGAAATCCAATCAAGAGAAACGAGCATCCTAATTGATAACTAATAATGAATAATGGATAATTATCAAGCA
>JAISJZ010000039.1 GCA_031261125.1 Planctomycetaceae bacterium
AAAGTTACTTTATAATTCGTTGCCATAATTACCCTTGTGGTTAAATGGAAAACAAAAAAGAAGTAAAACGATTTTCGAAAATTATGTCAAGATATATTCACTCATTTGAATGGGATGAGGTACTGGATGATGCGATGACCGAAATTGAAACGGCAACCGCAAAAATGACAGAATCAAAAGCCGACCAGTTGTGTATTGCAAACCTGCGGTAGCAGAAAGGCCTGCCGTCTATATTTATTCGGCGTACTGCCGGAACGCGTCGGCAATGTCTGCTTCATCGGCGGTACCGTTGTGAAACAGTACCCGATAGCGGAGAGTAAATGTTTCACCGTTCTTCAATTTGTGTTCGCCGGGCTGTCCGCTCTTCTTCTCAAAGTCGTGAATTCCGAACGGATTGGCAGCATACAAACCGTAATCCCGAACGTGCCAGTATGTCGGATAACGGAAACTTGACGGATGATTCAGCACCGCAATACCGGCGGTTTTTCCGTCAACCGGTCCAAAGTAGTCAACCCACGCCGACCGTTTGCCCCACGTTTCTTCGTCTTTGATGCCTTCGGCATTGACAATGTGTCCGCCCCAGAGCGGATTGCGTTTTTTTGCCGTTAAATCCATTGTTCCCGGTACCCGGATACCGAACGTTCCTTCTTTCGTATCCCGGAAAATTACGGAATCCTGAACCGCTTTGACAGTAATGTCAAAGTCAATGTACCTTACCGCGCCGTTTTTACCGTTGAGTTGTCCAAACCGCAGTGTGCGGACATCCTGACACAAGGGTTGTTCTTTTTTGTCCAGCCAATCGTTCTGCGTGATAATTTCGGCAATGCTGCCGCTGCTTTCTGTTTTGTCAAACTTGCGGTGAACGATTTTTTGAGCGTTCAGCATCCAGAAGTTGCAGTCGTTAACTTCGCCGTGCGTGAACCAGAGCGACCGGTGATGCGGATGGTCTTTCGCTTCGGAATTATCAGAGTGTTCGGACATCGGAAAGTCCCGCGTCATTTTTTGTCCGCCGGGACCGTAAATCGGATAAACAATCGGTGTTCCTTTGTAATCGGTTAGATACGAGGCAAACAATGTTCCGCCGAGCAGAACGTCATAGCCCTCGTCCGTTTTTTTAAGGGACAATTCTGCTGCCGAAAGAGAAACGGCAAACAAAAACAGAACGCAGAACAGTGCAAAATGTTTCATCGGAATAACGGCAGCGCAGCCGCCCGGCTAAATGTTGTTTGTGGGTACTCTAAAAACTATTTTTCGTTGGAGAGTTTAGAAACTCCCTTGCATCTGGATATTCTAGCGGATTATAAAAACAGCGTCAAGGAAAAATACGGCAAAGAATTGACAATGAACGTGAAATAACAGACGATTATTGGCTGTCAGCAATTCGCAAGTTGTAATTATTTTGTCTTTCACCACTTTTTCTTTATTTCTGGGCGGATTAACAGCATCGGGGATTCCCGTTGTGCTGCATTTGCTAATGCGCGGCAAACCGAAACGTATCGAGTTTCCGGCACTGATGTTCCTGCAAAAACACCTCGAAACGCACCGCCGGAACTACCGTCTCAAAAACATTCTCCTCCTCCTCTTTCGGATGCTCGTTCTGATTCTTTTCGGCTTGGCGTTGGCACGTCCGACCGTCAAACTTGCCGAATGGTTTCCGACATTCAACACTTCTCCGTCCGCTGGTTCGTTCCGCAATTTCGTTCCCCGTATTGCCGCTTCGCTCGGCAGTCAGGAAGCCCCCGTTGCCGCTGCCGTTGTCATTGATTCTTCGCCCCGAATGGATTACGTCGCCGAAAATCAAACCCGCCTCGATGCTGCCAAGGACTTTGCCCAATGGTTTCTGACGCAGTTGCCGCAGAACAGCAGCATCGCCGTCCTATCCTCCGAACGGGAACCGGCAGTATTTCAAATCGACCGGTTAGCCGCCGAAGATAAAATCGAACACCTCACATTGTCGCCGCAGGGACGACCCGTCAGCGAAGCGGTGCAGGACGCTCTCGTCCTTCTTGCCGAAAGCAAAGAGGAACAGCGGGAATTGTACATCATTTCTGATTTAACGGAACCGGGCTGGACAAACGAATTGAGTAAATCCGTTCACAACAGAGTTGACGGTATGAAAAGCAGTAAAGACCTCGGCATCTTCGTTGTCGATGTCAGTACGGAAAATCCTGTTAACTCGTCTGTCGTCCGTTTTTCTCTGGTTCCTGAAATTATTACGGAAAAGGCACCTGTCCGGTTCGATGTCGAATTGACACACATCGGACCGGCAGCAGCGCAAACGTTGGAACTTCTGCTGCTCGGACTCGACCCCGAACATCCTGATTCGGAAACCGTGCGCAGTACAAAACGGGTTGATTTCGCCGACGGTTATTCCCGCAGTAATGTATCGTTCACACTGTCCGGTTTGCCGTCAGGGCTTGAAACAGGAAAAACGTTTCAGGGCAAAATCCGGTTCACGGTTCACGATGCGCTGCAAGCAGATGACCAATGCTGGTTCACCGTGCAGGTTCAGAAGCCGTGGAAGTTGCTGCTGCTTGCTGTGCCGCCGGTGCGGGAACATTCCTTGTATCTGCGGCAGGCGTTGGCAACGGTGCCGATAGAAACGGACACGCTGCCGATGTCCGACCTTGCCGGTTTGACATCAAAGGAACTGGAACAGTACGGCGGCGTTGTGCTGCTTGACCCGCCGGCATTGGACGCGGCGGTTTGGAAAAAATTAGCGGACTATACGGCGGCAGGAAACGGTGTCGGCATATTTCTCGGTGCTAATGCCGATTCTCTGCAAACGTTCAACGTTCCATCGGCAACCGAAGTGTTGGGGGCAAAACTCGTCCGGCAAGCCCGCAGTCCTGACGGCGATAATTTTTTCACACCCGGTCAAGGAACATCGCCGGTTTTTACTGCGTTCAAGCAAATCAGAGCCGCCAACTATGCCGGTGGATTAAACGATTTGCCGTGGGATGCGCTTCCCGTGTTCCGCTATTGGGAATTTTCTGACATTGCGGAACGGGCAGATGTTGCGGCAGTGTTTTCCGATTCCCGACCGGCGATTTTAACGCAAGCATTAGGGCGGGGACGCACGCTCACCGCTGCAACGCCGGTTTCGGAACTGCCTGATGTCTGGCAAAATTGGAATTCATTGCCCCGCAGCGAAGCATCGTGGATGTTCGTACTGTTATCGGAAGGCATCGGAAAATATCTCTCCGGTGCCGGAGACCAGCGGTTTAATTTCCGCACGGGCGAAGCGGTGGTATTGCGTCCTGACATTGCTGCACTGCCGCAGAGTTGTCTGATGGGAACGCCATCGGGGCAGTCCGTCCGATTAACGCCTGACCCCGTTCAGAGGGAAATCCGTATTCCGGCAACGACCGAGCCGGGCAATTACCGAATTCGTTCCGGCGGGGCAAAGGAATCGCTGGATACCGGTTTTAGTGCGAACATTGACGGAACGGCGATGTCCTTAACAAAAATTGACAAAAATGTTCTTGACCAATACTTCGGCGAAAGGAATTACCGATTGGTGCGTTCGCCGCAGGATGCGGAACTTGGTATCGCCCGGCGGCGCATCGGACAGGAATTGTATGCAGCGGTATTGGTGCTGTTGGCGTTATGCTTTGCCGGCGAATACATTTTGTCAAACCGGTTTTACGGAAGAAGCAGTGTTTAACCGCCGAAAATGTATCACCCTTGATTGACATCCATTGTTCCAAAACGAATAATACTGCCTTTCCTTACCCCGCGTCTCTCACCCCTCGCCCCTCCAATGGCATTTCTCGGTATCGACATCGGAACTTCCGGCACAAAAACCCTTGCAGTTGACGAAAAGGGCAAAATCTTGGCAAGCGATACGCAGGAATATCCCTGCTATGCTCCGAAACCGTTATGGAGCGAACAGGACCCTGACGATTGGTGGAACGCCGTTGTCAAGTCCGTTAAAAACACCGTGAAAAAGGCGAAATTGAAACCTGCCGATGTGAAAGCAATCGGATTGAGCGGACAGATGCACGGCAGCGTCTTTCTCGACAAGAACGGCAAAGTCATCCGCCGGGCAATTCTTTGGAACGACCAGCGGACGGTGGCTGAATGTGAAGAAATCACGAAAAGAGCCGGAGGGCGTGAAAAGTTAATCGGAATGGTTGCGAACCCCGCCCTGACCGGTTTCACCGCTCCGAAAATCCTTTGGCTGCGGAACAACGAACCGAAGAACTTCGATAAACTCAAAAAAGTTCTTCTTCCGAAGGACGAAATCCGCCGCTGGTTGACCGGCGAATATGCAACCGAAGTAAGTGATGCAAGCGGTATGCTGCTGCTTGACGTTGCAAAGCGGAATTGGTCGGCAGCACTGCTCGGCAAACTTGATTTAGACATCGGACTTTTCGGCAAGGTATATGAGTCCGAAGACATCACCGGTAATCTGACGGCACAGGCAGCGGAATTGCTCGGTTTAACAACGGACTGCGTTGTTGTCGGCGGGGCGGGCGATTGTGCGGCAGGTGCTGTCGGCAACGGCATCGTCAGCGAAGGGATTCTCTCCACTTCCGTCGGAACGTCCGGCGTGATGTTCGTTCACAGCGACGAAGTGAAAATCGACCCGCTCGGCAGAGTCCATACTTTCTGCCACGCCGTCCGCGGAAAATATCACCTGATGGGCGTGAACCTTTCGTCCGGCGGCTCGCTGCAATGGTTCCGCAATGCCCTAACGCCGGAATTATCTGCGATTGCCAAATCGAAAAAAATTGACGTTTATGAGTTACTTACCGAAGAAGCAAAACAAACGCCTGTCGGTGCGGAAGGGCTGTACTTTCTGCCGTATTTAAGCGGAGAACGCACACCGCACGCCGACCCGTTCGCCCGCGGCTGCTTCATCGGCTTGACGCTGACGCACACACGAGGACATCTTGTCCGCAGTATTATGGAAGGCGTAACATTTTCGCTCCGGGATTCTCTGGAAATTTTTCAGGGTCTTGACATACCGGTCAAACAGATTCGGGCTTCCGGCGGCGGTTCCAAAAGCGCGTTTTGGCGGCAGATTCAAGCCGACGTGTTCGGACAGCGGGTTGTTACGGTCAACAGCGTTGAGGGACCCGCTTACGGCGTTGCGCTGTTAGCGGCGGTCGGTACCGGCGCGTACAAGAACATTCAGGAAGCGTGTAAAGCGGTAATCAGTACGGTGAGCGAAACGAAACCGAACCCGAAGGCGAAAAAGATTTACGATGCTGCAATGCCGGTCTATCAGGGATTGTACCTGTCGCTGAAAGACGACTTCCATAAAATCTAAATTTGCGCTGTAATCCGCAAAGTTTGCAGAACCGGTTATTTTACCGATTCGTTAAAAATTTACATGATTGCCGCCGAATGGGGAGTATCAGTGATTTCTCCATCCCCCCAATGGTGTTTCGATGACACGGACATTAGTTTCACCCTCGCGGAAACGTAAACCGGTTCAGCAAGTTAAGCGGCACGTCAAACGGCGTACTATTCCGCATAAGAGAATTACGGAAAAAAATCCCGTGCCGCCGCAATGGGACGATACCGCGGATTCGTTGGACTCTTTTCCGTTTGCAGACGCGGAACTTTCGACGCTGGACGAATTTGAGAAAAAATTCGGTTTGGAACAGCCGTTGGCGTTGCAGCATTCGGATAAGCCCGCTGCACCGGTGCCGCCGGTATTGCCGCCGCGCCGTAAGAAAGTTGTCCGCCGCCGGCAGATTGACCCGACGACTTGTGAACGGGACTACACGATGGATGAAGTAGAGTTTATGAACGCGTTGAACGAGTACAAACGTTCGAGCGGAAGGATGTTTCCTACGTGTTCCGAAATTCTCGAAGTGCTTCGGCAGTTGGGATACGAAAAACAGAAATAAAAAACCGGTTTCCATTGGAAACCGGCGAAACATAATCAAAATCAGCAGACCGCTTCGTTAGAACTTAACCACGGTCGAAAAACCGCCGGAAAGTTGATGCTTAGACGATTCGCCGCCGTTCCAGTTGAACGTCGTGCCGTCATCAGTTACGTCATACCGCAGTTCCGGTTTGATAACCAGCCACTTTGTCGGGGCATAGTTTGCACCCAAGGAAATGGAATGCAGGTAGGTGTTGTCGTTCCAATAAAGCGGATAGGCAAAACCTTTGTCGCGGACATAAGCATACCGCGCACCGAACGCCAACTTCTTGCTGTACTGATAGATCAACTCGTTGTTGAAACCATAGTCCAAGGCGTGAACATCCGTTGCCTTCGGACCGATTTCTGCGTTTTTCAGCGAGAAATCAAAGACGTACTTCCATTTCTTGTTCAACTGATATGTTGCGACAAGAGAATTGACGAAGTAGTCAACGTCCGCACCGTTGTTCGTGTTCTTGCCGAACGCCGTTGCATAATGGAGATTCAGCCGCTTCGTCGCTTGGAAAACGACACCGCCGAGGAAGGCGTTATCTTCGCTTGTTTCGCCGAATTGGTCGGGCTGAACCCATCCGCCGTAAACTGCCAACTTATTGTTGACCGTATAGGTGGCATAGGCACCGCCGGCGGTTGCCGGAACGAAACCGTAGGTCGGAGCGAACGAATAGAAGAAACTATCCGAACCTTTATAGACCTGCGAACCGAACGGAGCGTAGAACTTACCTGCTTTGAAGTTCCACTTCTTGTAAGCGGCTTCAAAGTATGCTTGGGCAAATGCGGAATAATAGTCGCCGCTGCCCCAGCCGGTTGCATCGTGTCCGTTCAACTTTTCAAAACCGGCTGCCTGTACGATACGGGCATCGGTACCGAACGTGAAGTCGGCAGTACCGCCGAAGTCCCAACCGTACCTTCCATCAACGGATTTACCGGCGGAAAAGTACGCTTGGTTCAGTTGGTATCCGGTATGCTGAACGTTTTGTAATACAGCCGTGTTACCGCTGTCAGGGTCGAACGTGCCGTGCCGACCGGGGTAATAGTCGCTGTTCTGTCCGTATTCATTTGCCCAGAGACCGGATTCAACGTGTCCGTTGAAGAACCATTTGCTTTTCTTCTTCCCGCAGACGGCATCACAGGGGTCGCATTCTGCCGCATCGTCGCACGGATTGCACTCCGATACGACATCGCACGGAGAACATTCCTCGAATACTCCTGCGTTGACGTTCGCTTGGGTTGCTTGCAAGGCAAACACAGTTGCCGCAACACCAAGCATTCCCAAAATAAATTTTCTCATTGGCGTTTCCTCTTTTGTCAAAACGTTGTGTGCTTCACAGACCTCCCTGTCAACCGCCGTTTTTGTGGGTTTTACGCTCCGGCGGAGCCAAGGACAGGGAGACCCTCCCCCGTTGTAGTATAAATCGAAAGAATGCCCTATTTCTTTCAAAAGTTTTTTTACAACCCCGACAAACTACACAATCGAAATAGATTAACTATTTTACCTGTTTTGAGATTGCAAAAAAGCCGCTTTTGGAGTACAATTAAAAGTATGAAACGTTTTATACTTTTCACTATTACGATTGTCCTTGCGTGTTCCGCCGGATTTTTTCTGGGCAGATGTTGTCCGCCTATCGAAACGCCGCCGGAACCGGTTAAACCGGAGGTTATCCGGGACCACTTACAACCCGAACCGGAAAAAAAAGAGGAAGAAATGTCCGAGGCATTGAAGGACCCTGATTTCAGACGGGTTCACGACTTTTTAGAACGTGAAAATCCGATGCAGATGAACCTCGGAGACAAACCCTCAAACAATCCGTAAGCCGCCGTTGTCAATTTCATACGGAATAATTTCGTCCGAACAGGCACTGCCGCGGTGCTTTGACACATACATCGCCTTGCGGAATTTATTGCCGTCCCGGATTTTACCCATATAAATTATTGTGTTCGCACCGGCAAGCAAGTCGCCTTCGTCCAAATCCTTGTCCAGCATTGCGTCCAGCGATGTTTCCGGCGACGTGTAAAGCACAAGACAGCCGACTTCCTCCTTACGGTACAAATGTTTCTTAATCTCGGCTTCGTTCGCCCGGAAATGCTGCCGGAACAAATCGCGGGCAACCCATTCCGGGTCTTTACGAATAATCTGGTGATAAACGTATTCCAGCAGTTCAAACTGAATGGATTCACCCTGATGCTGCACCGGTTCTATGCCGTCCACCACGAACCGGCGGGTGCCGTTGATAAAGTGCCGGAAGAACCACGCAATCGTTGCGTCCAGATGTTTTGACAACTCCGCCTGCCAATCATTCCATTGGTCGAAGTCCAAATCCCGCTTCGTTACCCGCCGTCCTTTGTACGTCAAAGCCCGGAAGTAATCGCCGACGGATTTTGTGCCGCCGAAGAAATGGTCGTAATCCACCGCGCCTTCGGGGTCTTCTTCGGTCAAAAGCCAATTTCCCAGGCGTTCGGCATATTCCCGATGTCCTTGCGGGTCAATGCGGGAAGCCATATCGAACACAACGCCGCGTTGTCCCTCTTGTTTCAGACCGGCGAGGGCATATTGGATGCCGAACTGCGTTTTACCGATACCGGACGAACCGGCGAGGACGGTCATTGTCCCCGGCAGCAGCCCGCCGCCGAGTTTTTCGTCGAGACCGGAAATTCCAGTTGATTGCCGCTGCATAATTATTTGCCGAAAACTTCGTCGTTGCCGATGACCCGGATGCCCTTGTGTTGCAGCGTTTGAACCGCCACATCGGGATTGTCAAACCGGAATACGATAATTGCTGTGTTAGAGTCCGTTGGTACGTTTGCCGGATGATGAAAGAATCCGTACATATACTCGATATTCAAGCCGGAAGCGTCCAGCACGTCGAGAATATCCGCCAAACCGCCGGGACGGTGTTCAATCGCCACCGCAACGACTTCCGATTCCCGGACAATCACGCCGTTTTTCTCGAACACTTCTTTCGCTTTCTGCCATTCTCTGACGAGAATCCGCAGAATCCCGAATTGTTCGGTGTCCGCCAACGCCATCGTCTCGATATTGATGCCGTTATCGGCAAGGGTACGGCACGCCTTGCGGACATTGCCCGGTTTGTTTTCCAAAAACAACGATAATTGTTTGAGTTTCATAGGTAATTTGACAGTTAATAGTTAGCGGTCGATAGTGTTTTAATCCCGTTGACTGGACATAAACAGTTGTAAAACGTACCAGAACAGCAGGAACAGTGCTGACAACAGAGCGAGTGCGGCTGCGGCGTGCTGACCGATACGGTAGTGATGCAGGACGTTCGAGGTATCGTACAAAATGTAACCGCAGGCAAGGGCAATCATCAGGTACAGGAAAATCGAACCGCCGTCAAAACCGGTCAGAATACTGAATAAGATGAATCCCATTGCCGCAAATCCGCCGAACCACAGCAGCGAACCGAGGAACGAAAAGTCCTTGCGGGTAATGAAAACAGCAAGCGACATCAGAGCAAACAAGCCGCCGGTTGCCCATCCTGCCGAACCGATGATTTTTCCCGACGGGTCAACGAGTAACGCTAACGTTAACAGCGGGAACAAAATCACGGAGGCGGCAACGGTATAAAGTCCCAGACCGGCGACTTGCAAAGCGGGACTCGTTGCGTTGAAAGCCCAAGCGTTGGCAATCCATTGGACGAACATAAACGCACCGAGAACGATGAGCCAAGCGAATCCGCCCGTCATCAATCCTGAAACGGACTTTGCCCCGTCCATTCCGAGGACAGTGAACAGGACGGTTTCGATTGCAACCATTGCCAGAATCGACACAACCAGATAACCGTATGTTTTGGCGATAAACCCGGCGCGTTCATCGGCGGCAGCCGCGGCGGCAAACAGGTCGGTCGGGGCGTTAAAGTCGTCTTCGTAGTAATTGGGGCTCATCTTGTTCTCCTTAATACAGAGGTGAAACATTCAATCATAAAGAAAGAACGCTCACAAGGGTATCATAAACTTTTCGGAAAAGCAAGAGTATATTTCCCAAAAGAATATCGGCAGGGTGCAGGGTGCATAAAATTTTTCTCCCCCCCCCTATTGACAATGCCGTCAACTATGCTACGATGCACGGGTTAATCAGTGTTCTGCTTCACCTTACTCATTTAGACAAAGGAGAATGTTATGAATCTTACCGCAATTCTGCTAAAGTGTTCCGGCGCGTTGACCCGACACACACACACACACACACACACGGCAATCTGAATCCGAAACTTTAGCGGAAAATGAGAATTCCGAAAAATTCGGTTTTACTCTCGTTGAGCTTCTGGTTGTTATTGCAATCATCGGTGTATTGATTGCCCTTCTCTTGCCCGCTGTACAAGCCGCCCGTGAGGCGGCAAGAAGAATGCAATGTACAAACAATCTGAAACAGATTGCTCTCGGAGTTCACAATTACCACGACACATGTCAAGCGTTTCCGGCGGCTCGAAATTCTCAGCGTTATTATGCCGCAACCGATACCACAAGCGACGCTAATCACAATACCAATCGCGGTTATCAATGGGGCATCACGCTCGTCATTCTGCCGTTCATCGAAATGTCGCCGCGTTACGATATGTTCAAGATGATGGTCAGTTCTACGAATGGACGTTGTCCTCCGCCTTGGTACACAGGAGAAGATTTTTCCGGTAACGGTCTGCAACCGAATTTGTACGCCTTACCAATTCCAACGTATATGTGTCCGTCGGATACGTACTCCGAATATCCGTTTGAAAGCAGCGGAGTAAAACACGCCAAATGTAATTATCCGTCAAGTCGCGGTGATTACGTCAAGTTTAATCAAAACGAAACGAATGAACGGCGCGGCGTTTTCGGGGTCTTGCGTTGGACTT
>JAISJZ010000113.1 GCA_031261125.1 Planctomycetaceae bacterium
GTTCCCGGCTTTGTAAATTTTGCAGGTTACCAATAACCTTGTCAAAATTCGTCAGTATAATTTTTGCCGCTTCTTTTGCCAATGTATCGCATATCGGCTGATGATTGTTCGACCAATAACCTTCGATGCAATGACTTAACGCATCCAACGCTGCTGCTGCCGTCGTTTTCAACGGGACAAAAATTGTTACAGCCGGGTCAACGATTGCCGTTGCCGGATAAAACAGCGGCGAGGAAATCGGTGCTTTGATGTGTTTTTCTTCATCATCTAAAACGCTAATCGGCGTAACTTCCGAACCCGTTCCCGCGGTGGTTGGTACCGCAATAAGCGGCAAGGAATTACCGCTCACCGGTTTACCTTCGCTGTGAAACGGACGGATACTCTTTTCGTTGTTTGCCGCTAAAAACGCTGCTGCTTTTGCCGCATCTAAAACGCTGCCGCCGCCGATTGCAACAACAACTTCGGCACCGCTTTCTTTTAATACATCGGCAACCGCATCCGCGTTCGCAACGGTCGGATTCGGCTGAACAGCATCAAATGCCGCAATAGGGTTCAACTGTTCAAGAACGTTTTTGACCGTTTCGAGTTTAGCAACGCTCTTGCTGATGACAACGGCGGCGCGCCGACCGGCAACAGCCGGAACAAGTTCCGCTGCTAACGAACCGATACCGAAGTGAATTTTAACAGGTATATGGAATGTCCACATTTAACTTTGTAATTCTAATCCTTTCGTTTCAGGGGAAAAATACAACACGACGCAGCCGAGTAAATACAAAACGCTTAAATACGACGCTGCCGTCAACAAAGACACGCCTTGCATTTGAATCCAGCCGGTAAAAAACAAAATGGGTATCGCCAAAAGACGGCCGGCATTGAAACAAAAGCCCGTACCGGTGCCGCGCAAACGGGTCGGATATAATTCGGGAAAATATACGGCATAACCGGAGTGCATTCCCGCGGTGAAAAAACCGAACAGCGGCAGTAAAAACAGCAGCGGCACGATACTATGAACGAATTGAAACGTTATAACAGCAAGGACAAAACTGACAACGTGATAAACATAAAACGTGTTCCGCCGTCCGATTTTCTGCGCCAGCGGACCAAAATAAACTTGTCCGATACCCAAACCGACCGTTACGAGAAGCATTCCGAGCATCTCCCAACGCTTGAGCGGACTCGTTTGTTCTTTAAGAAACGATTGAATTGTCGATTTTCCTTCGTCCGTTGTTTGATTGTATTTTTCCGGTTCCTGTTCAATCAATTTTGCAACAAGATCATTTTCCGCAGCGCGGCGCAGGACATCCTTTCCGTAGATGTGAACGCCCCAAAACGTTGCCATTCCGACTGCGGCAAGCAGTACGCCGCAAAGAGTTGAACGTAAATATGCTTCGGCAAACAAGTCCTTCACAACGCCGGTACGCTGCGCCGCATCTTCTTTTGCCCGCTCTTTTGCTTGTTTCCAACTTTCGGGTTCCTGAACGTAAAGCCGAACGAAGAACACGAGAACCGCCGGCAGCAAACCGACGGCAAAGCCGAGCCGCCACGATAACGACGACGTATAATGTTCGAGAAAAGGAAACGCCGACGCAATCAGCACCGCTAACGATTGATTGCCGATAATGAATGTTCCGACAGCAACGGCAAGCAGCGTGCCGAGGACACCGGAAGCGTGAAAAATACTTTCGGCGTGCGCTCTGGCTTTGCTCGGAAACACTTCCGCAACGAACGCCGACGCAATCGCCCATTCACCGCCGACACCAAGCGCAACGAAGAACCGCAGAGCAGCAAGATGATACCACTCTTGCGAAAATGCCGACATCCAAGTAAAGAACGAATAAAATAAAATCGTAATAGATAATGTCCGTTTGCGTCCGATTTTATCGCTTAATGCACCGAAGAACACGCCGCCGAGCGCACCGCCGGCGAGAAACAAACCCAGAGCAATGTTGTTATACAGCGGAATGTTAAGTTTTTCTTCGGCGGAAGTTAACGACGGCATCGCTTCCCGCATACTGGCAACAAAAATCTGCCCCTCGAAAGTGTCGAAGAGCCAGCCCGTCAATGCGATTGCTAACACAACCCATTGCAAACGGCTTATTCCCGAATACCAGCGTTCTGCGGACATACTTATAAAATGATAAGTTCTTTTGTTTCGGCGGATTTTTGTGCAGCATTAGACAGTGCTACGGCAAGTAATCCGTCTTGACCAGTACAATGAACCGGTGCCGTTCCATTGATAATTTCTGCCATACGTTTGATTTGCGATTCCAGTTCAAACAATTCACCGGCGTTTGTTTCAAACGTTTCGTCAACAACTTCCTGTCCGTTGGAACGTTTCAGGAAAAACGACGGTGTTAACGTCCGGTCTTTTGCTCCGCTCCACGAAGCCCAAAGCGAACCTTTTGTCCCGGCAACTTTTACCGTTTGATGATGTTCAAATGCCGACAACGTTTGAGCAATAACGGCGTGCGAACCGTTGGAAAAATTGACAACCGAACTCAAATTATCGTAAAGCGTTGAACCGTTGTTTGCGTTTGCCGACGCATACACCGACACCGGTTTGCCGAAGTCCCGCAAGTACCACGCCGCTAAATCGTAAAAGTGTATCGGCTCTTCTAAAATCCAATTTCCGACCTTGTTTTTGTCATACCGCCAGCCGTTCGCCCCCTGCCGATACGGGAACCGCGACAATTCAATCAGTACATACCGCGGTTCACCGATAAATCCTTCGTCAATCAGTTGTTTAATCCGTCCCCAAAGCGGCGATAACCGGAATTGATGCCCGACTGCTAAAAAACGTTGTTCTTTTTCGGCTGCTGCTATTAAATCCTGACATTCCTGTACCGATAACGCAAACGGCTTTTCGATGAGTAAATGCTTGCCGGCATTTAATACGTCTAAACCGATTCGGTGATGTAAGTAATTCGGAGTCGCGACAACAACTATATCAATTCCTGTCATTGACAGAATTTGCCCGTAATCATCGTTGACGGCGGCAACTAATTCCGTTTCCGGCAAACGGTCAATAATTTCAGCGTAATGTTTTCCTAATGCGCCGTTGCCGATAACTGCCCAGCGTGTTTTGCTCATCGCTGTCCCCCGGTGTTGAGTTCAAGGACAACGTCGACCGGTTTCGGCTGATAATGTTTTGCCAGCCGTTTGAGTTGTTTTGCAATATGTCCCTTTACAACGGTGATGTGATGCGGCATACCGGCTGTTAACGCATCAAGGAAAAATTCTTTTATTCCGCCGTTTTGAACCCTGACGGTGCCGGAAAACCCGTCAATGTGCCGCGGCACCGCTTCCGTTGTCCCTTCAATGATTGCCAAGCGGTATTCGTTATTGAACCGCCAAAACCGGAACAGCGTGACAGGAATACCGCTCAACAATTTTGAATCCACAACAACCGGCTTATTCGTGTTGAAGTGAACGTCTAACTCGTGTTTTTCCGTTAACAGAAACGGTGTTGCTCCGGCGTGCCAAAGCGTAATGGTTTCGTCATCGTGTTCGAGCCAATCGGTATTAAACGCCGCCGCCTGCGGGACAAGTTCCGCCGCTAACAGTACACCCAAAGCACCGTCAATATCGCCTTCTTCACAGATGTTAACTCCTTCGTCCGACAATCGGGCAACGGCAAGATATGCCCAAACGCCCAACTCGTTCGGCAACTCACCCCAGCACCGTAACGCAACAGCATCCAGCGATTCCTCCCGAATGAGTTGTTTCAGTGCTAAATAATACCGGGACGAAATGTCAAACACGTTATCACTTAATTCAACACCGCTGCGGATAGGAATGTTTAACGCTTTCGTTTTGCGGACATCTTCGGCAACGAGTTCACCCGGCAAGGACCTGACAACGTTAATGAATTCGTGCAGCCCGATTTGTTTCAACCGGGTTCCCAATAGTTGCTGCAACGCCGCTGCGTCAACCGCCATATTCAGAAAGCCCGGTGCGTGTCCGCCGATGAGAGCAACTTTGCCGTGTTTCAATTTCCGTATTGCTCTTGCTTGGCGGATTGCGGCGTTTAGGTCATTGACAACTTCCGCCGTGTTCGGCAGACCATAAACAACGAGCGGCGGTTTGCCGATTTGCGCCAGGTACGAAGCCCAGTTGTGCGCTCCGGTCAATCCGCACGCCGACACTTTCGGATTATCGGGGTTTTCCGGCGTTGCCCAAACGATGAGCGGTGCGTCCCATTCGGCGGCAAACACCGTCGCAAGGTTTCCGTCGCCCATTGTCGGCTGCGAAATGATGAACACGTCCGCCCCGTTCCGCTTCGCATCGTTAATTGAATGTTTAACTGCCTCATCGTCCGCTAATGGACCGTAGAAAAACGCATCCGGCAACTGTTTCCGAACGGAACGTTCGATGAACGCTCCCCATTGCGGGTCGAAACCGGGACGTTTGCGGCTGACAAAAAATACGGCAACGGACATTTATGCTTTGGAAGGGGGGGCTTTCGGCGGTTTCAGTTTCACTTTCGGACTGACATCAAGCGTGATACTGTTCTGTCCTTTTTTGATTTCCAATTTCAGCGGTGTTGTTTTTATATCGGAAAATTTCGGGTCAACAACGATGAACGTGTTCTTCACGATTTCGGCAACAACTTTATCGTAAGCGGCAATTTCCTCATCGGTATTGGCTACCGTTGGCAATGCGAGGTCGGGACCTTCGGCTTTCGATACCGTAACAGCATACTCGCCGGCAGGAATACCGGGATACTGCCCTTCGGTCCTCAACTGCAATGCTCCGTTTTCATCTGTTTGACCGCCTGCATTGAACGGACGAGCGGCATCGCTGCTAATCACCGTTACCGTTGCTTTCGCCAGCGGTGCGTTGTCCTGTGTGATGAGCAACTTTGCCGGATACAACTTCGGCATCCCCGGCGGCAGTTTCGTCCCGCAACCGGACAACAGCAGTGAAATTATAATGAAATAGCGCATCGTTGTCTAGCCGCCGCTTCAGCGGCGGTTGTTGTGTTGTGTTGTTATAACGAAGCGGATTCTCCGCCGTTGATACTGCCTAATGCGCCCCAAACACCGTAAGGACTTGGTCCTGATGTCGGTCCCGCATCGCCTACGCCGTTTCCGCTGGAGTTGTTGTCAATCGTTTCGCTGACGAAATGGACCGAACCGTCAAGGAAAAGGACCTGAACGCCGCCGGGATGATAACTTTGAGCGGTAAGTAACTGTCCGTCAAAAGAATCATCGTTGCCGGTCGAACAATTCGGACCGTTGGGTCTTATCACGGTATTGAAACCGGTGGAGGAAATACGTCCGTCGGCGTACCAATGTCCGCGCCAAATCCGGCGGTAAAACGGTGCTGCCGACTGCGGGTTCAACGTTCGTCCGTCGTTCGATGCCACCAAAGCGCAGTTGTCTCTGGCGTTAAATCTTGTCGTAGCGATAACAAACACACCGCCGCGGACCGGCGCGACCGATTCTAAATTCGGGTCGGACGTTACCGGTGTTGTCGTTGATTCGCCGGCGGCAATCGTGTTGCTTGTTCCATCTGCCGCACTTTCAAGTCCCTTCTTTTCGTGCGGTGCAAAGATACCGCGGTTTGCCGCCTTGTAAGCCGCACCGGCAGTTTCGTTTTCGGAATAAGTAACACTGTTAACGGCATCGCCGCGGCAAGTGAAAATGTTCGTTCGGGCTGTGTTGTTCCGTCCGTTCAATCCGCCGTAGGGGTCGGAAGGGCAGATAAAATAATTGATTTTCCCGCCGGTTGCGGCTTGCAGTTCAGCAATTCGGGAAGGATTTGCCTTACAATCCGCTTTCGTAAAGTAGCCGCCGCGTCCGCCTTCGGATTCCCCGTCGTCGTAGGAGCCCCAATAGGGTTTAATCAGTTGACCGGGAGCCGCCGGTGTGCTTCCCTGTGAAGCGGCAAACTGAACGGCATCGTACCGGGCTTGCTGTTCAATAAACGGCAGGAGGAAGACGTGCGCTGACCACATCGTCGATTGGTCCTGCCTCCATTGAGCATTTGCCTCGTTTGTAGCGGTCGCCGAATAATCGTAGGGACGCGGCAGATTTCCCGCGTGCCACGTTGCTGCCGGCAGCGTGTTGAAGGCATCGTGATGGTTGTGAATCGCGATACCGAATTGTTTGAGGTTGTTAGCACACTGCATCCGTCTTGCCGCTTCGCGAGCCGATTGAACTGCCGGTAAAAGCAAGGCAATCAAAACGCCGATAATGGCAATGACAACCAAAAGTTCAACGAGCGTAAAACCATAAAAACGGCGTAAATTGCCCCCCCCCCCTATTTTAACATTTGTCGATTCGGTCATATTGGTTTCCTTTCTCCCATCACAAGTGATTGGGGGTTAACAACGATGTTCCGCTAAAGCGACGGCTAAACGGCGCGCCGCTGAAACATCTGCCAAATGGTTTATCTGCAACTACAATGCCGGAAACCGTGTCGAATGCGTTTTTTGCGGATATTTGAACAATAACACAATAAAATTGAACGATTAGATAAGAGAGCCGGTATAAATCACGGAAAACACCGTGATATATGATAGGAAGTTATAAGGAACACCGTTGTATTTCACAGAGGATAAATCCGTCATTAATAGGCGGGTTATTGTCCCGCAAAAGGCAACAAAACAGGAATTTTTCCTGGGGATGGAGTGATTTTTAGAAACTCCCGCAAGTATGAACTTTCGGTTTGACGATTAGAAACAAAAACACACAACCGGTGTTTAATGGGGTATGAAACGCGTCCTGTTTTTTCTAGTCGTTGCTTTTTCCATTGTTCTGCCGCTCGTTGCCCAAGAGCAGGGAGACAGGGGAGAGCGTTCATACCGGCAACGAGGCGGCGGGGATAGAGAACGCGGCGGCTCTCCTCCGTGGATGCAGGGCGGTCCCGGCGGCGGTCCTCCGGGAATGATGGGCGGACCGCCCGGAGGAATGAGAGGCGGAATGCCCGGCGGGGGCTCTCCCTCGTGGATGCAAGGCGGTCCCGGCGGCGGTGGTCCCCCAATGTTCGGCGGCAGCGATAGTGAACGGAACGAACGTTCACTCGGTATGCTCCGTTCAATGGATAGAAACGGCAACGGAAAACTCGAACCGGACGAAGTGCCGGAGTACCGCCGTCCTTTCGTTTCGATGATGGTCTCCCGGATGGGCGGTAATGCGAGCGGTACCGTTGATTTGAATGATTTGGCACGCAAAGCCGCCTCCGGCAGTTCCCGCGGTGCGCCGGCGACGGTTTCAGTGTCCAATTCCAAAACATCGGTGCTGCCGACCGACCCGCTCGTTCCGTACTTCGGTGAAAAAGAACCGGAACAATCGGCGGTGTTGGCGTTCGGGCAGCGGGAACCGGAAGTGAGAACTGCGGGAATAAGAGCGGCGGCAATTCCGGCGGTAAGTCAATCCGACCAAGTGCTGCGGACAGCCCGGCAAATAATGAACCAGTTTGACAAGAACAAGAACGGACTGTTGGACAAAGACAAAGGAGAATGGGGCAGTTCATTGCCGTTCAATGCGGATGCCGCGGATAAAAACCGGGACGGACGGATTTCGATGGCGGAATTGCTTGCAGCACTGGGCAGCAAAGCGAATGTAACGACCGGAGCGGCAGCGGTGGCGGTGAGACAGTCCGATGTCTATGACCACCTGCCGCCGGGGATGCCGGACTGGTTTTTTGAGCGGGACAAGGACAACGACGGACAGATTTCGATGACGGAGTATCTGACGAACGGACAAGCGTGGTCGGAGGCGGTTGCCGATGAATTCCGGTTTATCGACAAAAATAACGACGGCGTTGCGACGGCAGAGGAAATTTTTGCGGTACTGAAACAAGTTGACGAAGAGAAGCGGTTGAAGGAAGAACAAGAAAAACGAGTGAGGGAACGCCGCAGCGGAGCGGTTGCCCAGCCGGCACCTCCGCAACCGGGACAGCCGCCCCAGCAACCCGGTCAACCGCCGCAACAGCCCGGTCAACCGCCGCAACAGCCCGATCAACCGCCTCAACAACAGCCCGGTCAACCGCCGCAGCCCGGACAGCCCCAACCGGCATCACCAACACCCGCCCCTGTACCGCAGCAGCCGAATTGGCGACCGGGCGGGGCAGTGCCGCAAAGTGTGCCAAGCAATGCACCATATTCTTCCGGGACTTCTTCCTCTTCCAATCGGGACGGACGGGGCTATGACCGCGGGCGTTCCGATAGAGACAGGGGTGCTGACCGGTACCGGCGGCGGTAGTTAAAAGAAGCGGAAGGGGGGTTATTTTCTTTCAAGAGATGTGTTAGAATGTGCAGCGGTTGTTTTATTCCAACCGGAAAGAACTGAGTAAATGTTAACCAACTTCAATCTGCGGACGAAGATTTTCCTCTCCGTCGCCGGGATTATTATTCTGTCGTTCATTGTTCTCACTTGGGTTGTGTCCGACCGGACATTTAAGTTGGCGAAAGACGATGCGTTCATACTTGCCGAAACGACTGCCGAGCGGTACCAGCAGGAAATCCGTGCCGAACTGCAAGGGGCAAGAATCACTGCTGAAACGCTTGCTAACGTCTTCGGGTCGCTCAAAGACATCGGCATTGCCGACAGAACGGTCTATGACACGCTGCTCCGTAATGCATTAGCGAAAAAGGAATACATCACTGCGTTCTGCGTTGCATACGAACTCGATGCTCTCGACGGTAAAGACAAAGAGTTTGCAGGTAAGAAACCGCAGTATGATAACAGCGGACGGTACGCCCCGTATTGGAACAAACTCGGCGGTACTATCGAAGTCGAAGCGTTGCTTGACGAAGATATTACCGTTGCTGATTGGTGGCTCGAGCCGCAGAAAACAAAACAGGAATACATCACGAACCCGTATCCGTACAAAGTACAGGGGCAGGACGTAATGCTCGAATCGCTGATTTTTCCCGTGATTCACAAGGGTAAATTTATCGGTATTGTTTCGTCTGACATCGTTTTGGATAAATTGCAGGAAATGGTAACGAAAATCAACCCGCACAATGTCGGCGGGCTTACGGAGATTTTCTCGAATGACGGCACCGTTGCGGCGCATCCCGATAAACAGTTTCTCGGTAAAAACATTTCCGAAATTGATGCGGAACGTGAAAGTTATGCGGAAAAAGTGAAAGAGAAAATCAAAAACGGAGAACACTACATTCACGCGGGTAAAGAATTTTATACGGTTTATATGCCGATTAAATTCAGTGAGGTTACTAATCCGTGGTCGGTCGCCGTGAGTATTCCGATAAAAGGGGTACTTGCTGAAGCGAACGGCATCCGGGATTACGTTATCGGTACATCGCTGTTTGCCGTACTGTTTATCGGCATAATGCTTTATGTTGTTTCCAACCATATTACCCGTCCGATTGTTAAACTGACGGATGCCGTCCGCACGTTCGGTGAAGGAAATTACAGCGAAATGATTCCGGTCGTTGACAGCAAAGATGAAATCGGAACCTTGTCAAAGACGTTCTGTGTGATGGCGGAGAAAATCAACATTCACGTCAACGAAATTCGGGATTATGCGTCTCAACTTGAAGCGGCGAACAACATTAAGCGGACTTTCTTGCGCAACACGAGCCACGAACTTCGCACACCGCTCAATGCTACGGTCGGGCTGTCAGATGTGTTGTTGAAAACAAATTTGGACGATGCCCAGAAAGGATATGTCAAAGAGATTTATCTGGCATCGCTGTCTCTGCTCGGAATTGTCAGTACAATTATTGACTTCACCGAAGCGGAGTCCGGCAAGATGAAAATTAACCGGACTGCAATGAATGTCCGGCAACTGCTTGAAGATACACTAAAAGAATTCCGCGTCTTAAAGACGGCATCGAAAGTGCAGTTAAAGACCGAATTGGATAACCGGGTTCCGTCTTCTGTGTTAGGCGACCCGCTGCGGTTGAAACAGGTCTTGTCGCACTTGCTTGACAATGCTTATAAGTTCACGGAAGAGGGAACGATTACGGTTTGTGCTAATGTTTCCCGCAGCGACCCAAACAATGTACAACTTGATTTTTCCATTGCGGATACCGGTATCGGACTCAATCCGCAGCAGGCGGATAAAATGTTCGCACTGTTTAATCAGGCGGACAATTCGGCAACACGGAAATACGGCGGCATCGGCATCGGTTTAACCATTGCCCGTGAAATAACGCGTATGATGGGCGGCACGATTTCGGCAGCGAACAATGAAGGCGGCGGGGCGTGTTTTACGCTGTCGGTTCCGTTTCAAGTCCCGGAAGGCGGACAAGAAATAACAGATTCGGAAACAGCGGCAGGTACTTCCGATGTCGATTTAACAGGACTGCGGGTCTTGCTGGCGGAAGACAACAAGGTCAACGTGCTGATTGCGATGCAACTGTTGAAAAGAGCCGGTGCGGATGTCGTCGTCGCAGGCGACGGAGCAGAAGCGTTGAGAATATTGAAGGAAATACCGCAGCCGTTTGATGCTGTGCTGATGGATTTGCAGATGCCGGTGATGGACGGTTATGAAGCAACGAAAGTTATTAAGAGTTTGCCGGAGTACAAGGACATACCGGTCATTGCGCTGACAGCACATTCGTTTGCGGAAGAGAGAGAACGCTGCCGCAATTTGGGAATGGAAGAGCATTTATCGAAACCGATTGATATTCCGTTGTTCTACGCAACGCTGCGGAACATTGCAGAACGGAAACAAAAGTTAGCCGGGTGATTGATTTTGTATCGGCAGTGCTAATGGGAACAGCACCGTTTTTTATGCGGTACTGCTCAAAAACAGTGTTAAACAGAAAATAAAATTACCCGCTTTTCTTGGCGAAATCGAGCATAAAGTCCCGAAGGGCAACCACACCGTCCCGCGGCATCGCGTTGTAAATCGAAGCCCGCAAACCGCCGACGCTCCGGTGTCCGCCGAGCGTTGCCAAACCAACGGTCTTTGCCTCGTCTTGGAACTTTTTATCCAACTCTTCGGAAGGCAAACGGAACGGCACGTTCATCAGCGACCGGAATTCCTTATCGGCGTGTCCCTTATAGAAACCGTTAGAATTGTCAATCACTTCGTACAGCAACGCCGCTTTCTCCTTGTTGATGGCATACATCTTGTCGAGTCCGCCGATGTCGTTGAGCAGCCAATCTGTAACGAGTTTCACCATATACACGGCGAATGTCGGCGGCGTATTGAGCATTGACTTGTTTTCCGCTAACTTTTTGTAATTTAACAGCGACGGAACTTTTTCTCCGGAGCGTTCGAGCAAATCGTTACGGATAATCACAACGGTTACGCCGGCGGGACCGGCATTTTTCTGGGCGCAGGCGTACAGAATTCCGAACCGGGAAACATCAATCGGCCGGCTGAAAATTTCCGAGGACGCATCGGCAACGAGCGGAACATCGCCGGTATCGGGGACGGTTTGATACTGTACGCCTTCAATCGTTTCGTTCAAGCAGATATAAGCGTAGGCGGCATCGGCATTGATTTTTGCTTCGGCAGCGGACGGCTTGCGGCGGTACCCGTGGTCTTTGCCGTCGTAGATGACGTTGACATCGCCGACGAGTTTCGCTTCAGAATGGGCTTTTTTCGTCCACGAACCGGTGATGATATAGTCCGCTTTTTTACCTGTTCCCACGAGAATGTTCATCGGAATCATTGCAAATTGCAACAATGCACCGCCTTGCAGGAACAGAACGGTGTAGTTGTCCGGGATGTTCAGCACTTTGCGGATGTTCGTCTCGGCACCGCTGATAATCGGTTCGAACTGTTTTGACCGGTGGGAAATTTCCATCACCGATGCACCGGCACCGGGCAGGCACAGCAGTTCTTCCTGTGCTTTTTTCAGTACCGGCAGCGGCAAAACGGCAGGACCGGCGGAGAAATTATAAGTACGTTCGGTTGCGGACATCGTTTATGTTCCTGTAATTAAAGAAGGAAATGCCTAGCGGGTACTCCTAAAAACTATTTTTTCAAAAAAAAGATAAAAAAGAGGAATTTTTCCTTTTTTTGAGGAATTTTTAGAGACCCCCTAATCAGTAAAAATTTATTTTATCAATAATCCGCAGAAAGAACAGGGGGGCGGGCAGTTCCCGTCAATTTACTGCCGAGATGTTCGGAACACGAACGATTTTCTGTGCTTCGGCAAGTGCCTGCCGAATAAACGGGTCGTTCAAGTCGCTGGAAACCGGTTGAAATTGCGGTACTTTCACCTGCCCGTCAATCGGTCGGGCTGTAAAATACGGATGTTTGCCGCCGTCAACCGGTACGTCCGGCGAAACACCGATGCCGCTGTACGGCAGTCCTTTCGGAGAATAAAACTTTTCCACCGTCAAACGCAAACCGGCGCGGACGTTCGGCGGATTACCTGCCGTTACGGACAAAATCTGCTGTATCGTCCCTTTTCCGTAACTGCGTTTTCCGACGATGATACCCCGTTTATGGTCCCGGATTGCCCCGGCAACGATTTCGGCGGCACTCGCACTCTCCTCATCTATCAACACCAACAGCGGAACCGACCAAGTGTTTTCACCGGTCGCCATATAGGGAAAATCGTTTTGATTGTTGCGTCCCCGCGTTCGGACAATCGCCCCGTCTTTAATAAACAGATTTGCTACTTTTACGCCGATTTTCAACAAACCGCCCGGATTATGACGCATATCCAAAATCAAACACTGCATTCCTTGCTGCTGCAATGCCGTTAACGCCGCCTGCATTTCGTCGCACGTCTTCGATTGAAAACCCGTTAACTTGACGTATCCTAAATAACTGTTCAGCATCTTGACGTTTTCAACGCTCGGCACCTCAATTTGCCGGCGGGCAATGCTCATATTGCGGGTTTGTCCGTTCGATTGAATCAGAAGTTTCGCTTGCGTTCCTTCAACTCCTTGCAGTAAATCGGCGGCACTGTCCGTGTCCCGTCCCTTTGTAGAAGTCCCATTAACCGCTAAAATCCGGTCGCCGTCGAGCAACCCGCATTCTTGCGCAGGACTGCCTTGAATGACACGGACAATAATCAGGGATTCCCTGTCCGAACGCAGTTCAACGCCGAGTCCGACGAGGTTGCCGTTGATGAGCGAAAATTGGTCGCGCAACTGATTCGGGGTCAGGTATGCCGAGTACGGGTCAAGCGAATTGACAACGCCGCAGGTAAATTCCATCAGCATCGCCGACGGATTGAAACCGATTTGGTCTTGGGCGATTTCCGCCAGACGCAAGATACCATTTTTCATATCTTCCCGGTCACGGATAAGCCAGCCGTCAGCGGTCTGCTGCATCGTGTTAAGATACGCATTAACCTTTGCTGCCGGTATATCCAGTCCAATACGTTTACGGTACAAATCGTCCGCCAATGCAATCGCCGCATCTTGAATTCCGCAGCGGAACAGTTGGTCCCAGTGCGGCAAGTCAACGTAATCCCGTTGAATCAGGGTAATAATTTCCTCGTAAAAACCCAGCGTATCGAGTAATTTGGAATTACGGACCGACGCGACATAACTATTGTCTTTTGACCTCCGTCCGATGTCGTAATGGAACCGGGCGAGACGGTAGCGTTCCACCAGCGCATCGTCATTACGGTAGATACGCAGAGCGGTCTCATAATGGTTAAGAACATCTGCCCAGCGGGCATCGTGTTCCATTGTCAAACCGTCCTGTAATACTTTTTGCAGTTCTTCACTGTCAAGCGGCGGGGGCAATGGAACTTCCCGCAGCGGAACGTTTTCTGCGGTGAACGGGTTAACGCGGAGGCGTTCCGGGACATTGAGAATCTGTTGCCCGCTGCCAGAAATGCCGCCGTTCCCTGGGGGGGATGAAGGGAACGGGGCGATTTCCTGCGGAACAAATGGGATAACATCGGGCTTTGCTGTCGGAGCCGGTAAGCCCGGTGATTGGGCAGTTGCCGTTGTTCCGAACAACGCAAGTAAAACGATTCCGACACCGCAACAGAACATTCGGAATATTCGTCCGGTATCAGAAGGGTGAAACATCGGCGTTGTAAAGGAAAAACGGTACATTGTAAAATTCCAAAGGGGGATATATCAACGGCAGTTCATCTCGTTCCTGATTTCATTACGAACTTTTCACGAAAAGGTTCAAAAAAAATTCAAGTTTTCGGAACCGAATACCGACAGCCGGTTGTTTTGGACGTTAAAAACGGTACAATAGGGACAGTGAAGAAAAATGGATGAGCAACGTCCCTGTCAGACAAACTGTATTTCCAAATACAGACGGTAAAACAACGGACGATTATAGCACACAAAACCGGCACCTGCAAGCAATTTACCTGTAATTTGCTGCGGAAAAACCAAAACGGCAAAACAGTTATTCCGATTAGGTGATTTTTATGAAACAATTCTTTTTTGCTTTGGCGATGATTTTACCGGCAACTTTCATTTCGTTTCCGTTGCCGGTTGTTGCACAGACGTTCGATTATCCGACGGCAAAACGCGGCGAACAAATGGACGACTATTTCGGAACAACGGTTGCCGATCCGTACCGCTGGATGGAAACAAACGATACGCCGGAATTGACGGCGTGGATCGACGCCGAAAATAAATCGACGGCAAAATATCTCGATTCGATTCCGCTCCGCGATGAACTGAAAAAACGCTTGACCGAAATCGTCGATTATCCGAAGTATTCCTTGCCGTGGAAAAAAGCCGGGAAACTGTTTTACTTCCAAAACAGCGGACTGCAAAATCAATCCGTGCTTTATGTCATTGATGAATACAAAGGCAAAATCGACGGCGCACGGGAACTGCTCGACCCCAACAAATTGTCCGACGACGGGACAGTCGCATTGCAAAACGTCGAGGTCTCCAAAGACGGAAAATATCTTGCATATTCTATTTCCCGCAGCGGTTCGGATTGGAACGAAATCAATGTCTTGAAAATTGACGGTAACGAAAAACTCGCCGACCGTATTGAGTGGGTGAAGTTTTCCGGTATCGCTTGGTATGGCAACGGTTTTTATTACAGTGCTTACGACGCACCGAAAGGCGATGCCTTGACAACGAAGAACGAATATCACAAGATTTTTTATCACAAACTCGGCACGGCGCAAAAAGACGATGTGCTGATTCGTGAAGATAAAAATAATCCGCTACGGACCCGGCAAGCGTCAACCGACAAGGACGAAAAATACCTGTTCATCACGGAAAGCGATTCGACTTACGGAAACTCGCTGTTCTTCAAGGATTTATCGAAAGCGGATAATCCGTTGCAATGTGCTGTCGATGATTTTACGTCGGAAATTGGCATCATTGAAGTTCTTGACGGTAAGTTTTACGCCCTGACCGACCGCAACGCTTCAAACAAACGGCTCGTTCTCATTGATCCTGCCAAAGCACAGCCGGAACATTGGAAAGACGTTATCACGCAAACGGAGAATTTGCTCAAAAACGTTCACTGTTTTGGCGGACAATTTTTCGTCACATATTTGAAAGACGCTGCCGATGCGGTTTATCAATATAGCATCGAAGGCAAACAGCAGGGGGAATTCCCGCTGCCGACGCTTGGTGTTGCGGGCTTTTCCGGTGATAAAGACGAAAAGGAGTTTTTTTATTCGTTCACGTCGTTTTTGTATCCGAGTGTCATTTATCGTGCAAATGTTCATGCGCCAGGTAACGAAAGTGTTGTGATTTTTCCGTCCGCCGTCAACTTCAAAACGGACGATTACCAAACGGAGCGAGTGTTTTACACCAACTCCGCCGGTAAAAAAGTTCCGATTTTCCTGACGTATAAAAAGGGCTTGAAAAAAGACGGCAGTAATCCGACACTGCTTTACGGCTACGGCGGTTTCAATATCAGTATGACTCCGAATTTTTCGCCGTATCGTTTGCCGTTCCTTGAAAAAGGGGGCATTTATGCTCACACCGTTTTACGCGGCGGCGGAGAATACGGCGACGATTGGCACAAAGCCGGTACGAAATTGCAAAAGCAGAACGTGTTCGACGACTTTGCAGCGGCGGCTGAATTTCTCATTAAGGAAAAATACACGTCGCCGGAAAAGTTAGCCGTCAACGGCGGTTCGAACGGCGGCTTGCTTGTCGGAGCCTCGGTAACACAGCGTCCTGATCTTTTCAAGGCATCGGTTGCGCAGGTCGGCGTTTTGGATATGCTGCGGTATCATAAATTTACGATTGGCTGGGCTTGGGCGACCGATTACGGAACGAGCGAAGAGAGCAAGGAAATGTTTGAATATCTTTTGAAGTATTCGCCGCTGCACAACGTCCAAGCCGGTGTCAATTATCCGGCAACGTTGGTGATGACTTCCGACCACGACGACCGCGTTGTTCCGGCTCATTCGTTCAAATTCACGGCGGAGATGCAGTCGAAAAGTACGAGCAAGAATCCCGTGTACATTCGCATCGAAACGAAAGCGGGACACGGAGCCGGCAAGCCTATTAGCAAACGGATTGACGAACAAGCCGACATTTGGACATTCCTCTGTAATCAGTTGGGTATGAAATAATTTTAGCCGGTTTTCCTTGGGAAACCGTTGCAAACAGCCCGCGTTGTCCGGTACAATGACGTTGGCTTTGTACTTTCCTACCTCCTATCCCTATACTGTTATGGCAATGAAGAAATTCATCAACGACCCGAACAATCTGACAAAGGAATTGCTCGAAGGTCTTGCGTTGGCGTATCCGAAACAAGTGAAACTCTCCGGCGAAAAAATCGTCGTTCGGGCAGTGCCGAAGGCGAAAGACAAAGTGGCAATCGTTACGCTCGGCGGGGCGGGACACGAACCGGCGTTAAGCGGTTTCGTAGGCGAAGGAATGTTGGATGCGTCTGTTGTCGGCGATATTTTTGCGGCTCCGGGCGGTCCGAAAGTTCTTGATGCCTTACGTCTTTTCAAAGACCATCCGGGTATTCTTCTCGTGATTTTGAACCACGCCGGCGATGTGATGAACGGTAATTTGGCATTCAATATGGCGGTCAAAGAAGGAATTAACGTCAAGAAGATTTTGACGGCGGAAGACATCGCGCCGGGATTGGATGCGCCGATTGAAGACCGCCGCGGATTGGGCGGCTGTATTCCGCTGATTAAAGTTGCTGGTGCGGTTGCGGAAGCCGGAAAATCATTGAGCGAAGTGCTGGCGGTTGCCGAGCGGTTCAACCAAACGATGGCAACACTTGCTGTAACAATGAAGACGGCAACGCATCCGCAGTCGGGACAGTACATTTCGGAACTGCCGGACGACAAGATGGAAATCGGAATGGGACAGCACGGCGAAGGCGGCGGTACCGGTCCGCAGAACATTCTTTCCGCAGATGAAACCGCAGAAACAATAGTCAAAAAACTCATTGCGGCAACAAAACTGCAAAAGGGTGATAAGGCGGTGCTGATTATTAACGGTTCCGGTGCGACGACGCTGATGGAAATGCTCATTGTGTTCCGCCGGGCGCATCAGGTTCTTACCGGGACGGGCATCAATGTCGTTGCCGGTCGCTGCGATGAAATCCTGACGGTTCAGGAAGCGGCGGGTTTCCAGATGTTCCTTGCGAAGGTCGATGATGAAACGCAGAAGTATTACGAGGCACCGAGCAGCACGCCGTACTGGAAGTAGTATTTCGTCCGTTTTGCCGCCGTTTCTGCGGCGGTTGAAACTGTTGGAAAATAGTGAAAAACAATACGATGCTGTCTGAAACGAATATCTTCCGTCAAGCGATGCCTTGGTTGTTGACCGCCGCCGTAATGCTGCCGGCGGGATGCGTCTTTCTGTTTGCGTTCGCCCGGCTGTTCGCAATGTTCGGCGACCCGGTATCGTCTGCCGTTCTTGATTGGACAGCATTCGCCGCTGTCCTGCTTTGGTTTCTCTCCCTTATTGCCTTGCTGTTTTGTACTGCTGCCGTTCTGCTGAACGGAAAAGCGGAATACTCCGAAGAAGAATAGTACCGTTTCAGGTTCAAAATTATGATAGGAAACAACAGAGCGTAATCAAAGTTTTGCTTTTGTTTTTGCCTTTTATTCATAGTTTTACGCTTGAAACGGAAATAGTTAAGATGCTGTCAACCGCTCCTCTGCCGCACTTAACCGGGAATACAACGGCAGCAGCGAAAACGGTGTTTCAGCCGCTTGCTTGTTCAACGCTAATTTTCCGGCTGCCGACGCTTGGGGAAACCAAAATTTTTCTTCGGTAAGTTGAACACCGAACATTTTTCCGCGGTACCGTTCCAAAGCGGGACCGGTATAAAACAAGTCCGGCTTTTCTTCCGCTTGTTTGAGCCAATCGGCAAGCGGCAGCAGTGCTGATGCGTCAAACGGTTCATACTCCGAACAGTTATACCGAAACGTTTGAACGGCAACTTCGCCCCGCTGAGCATCAACACCGGCAGTCAGAAATTTCGGCGGTTCGGGTTGTTCGGCAACGGCGGCGGCAAGTGTTTCAAATGTATTTACAGCAACGATTTTCGCACCAACGGCATAAGCGAATACTTTGGCGGCACTGATACCGGTACGCAATCCGGTGAATGAACCGGGACCGACCACTGCGGCAACAGTATCCACCTGTTGCGGACGGACACCGCTGCGGCGCAGAATATCGTTCATTGCCGGGGCAAGTGTTTGCGTACTGCGGCGGTCGTGCGGCAATGCTGTTTCCGACAACAGCACCGAATCGTTCAGCAGGGCAACGCTGCCGAACCGTTCCGTCGTTTCGATTGCTAATA
The DNA here is from genome assembly GCA_031261125.1 of Planctomycetaceae bacterium. Taxonomy (GTDB): domain Bacteria; phylum Planctomycetota; class Planctomycetia; order Pirellulales; family Thermoguttaceae; genus WRKP01. The sequence continues at coordinate 18,619 of JAISJZ010000113.1, forward strand.
AGATGCTCACAGGAAGATAAAGGTATAGGTGAAGACGGAATTGTAACAAAAATTTCTCAAAGATTCCACCTGTACCTGACGGATTGACATTGACGAAAACGGTAATATCACCGGATTGTTTTGAGGAATATATCCGGCGGACAATACCCCAATTTTTTTCCTTGGGTGCATAAAAATTTGGCGGGGGGTTAGGCAGGTTTCCAAGCGTGTTTCCATTGTTCGGAATAGAGGGCGGCACACACATACCGTCATCTTCTCTGCCTATTCTCTGCCTGCCGCAGCCGCCAACACGCCTCCGTCTGCTTCAACCGCCGACCTACCAAGGTCATTTCTAATAACCCCTGGTTAATGGACAAAATTATTTAACGGTTTATAATATTGCCAAATCAATTTATTTCAACCTTTTTTTGTCTCCGATCCGCTGTGGCAATTTAATTTTT
>JAISJZ010000209.1 GCA_031261125.1 Planctomycetaceae bacterium
CGGCAGGCGTTGAATGCTTCGTCAGACATTCGGGTTGATTACCGCAGTTTGCGTGTCGGACAAACCGCCGCCGGTTTGAAAGCGGGCGAGTCGATGCAAAGACGGTTAGAAACTTTCACGCGGGAACGTCCGTCGTGGGTTGACGATGTATTCACCAAAGGAGTATACAACGTCTATATCTTGGACGACATTGACTCCAAAGCGTTCAAAGATGAGGAATTGAAAGCGTTGGCAGACAGGGTGGGGGACGGTGCCGGTTTGATAATGCTCGGCGGTTTGCATAGTTTCGGTGCCGGCGGTTATGCGTCCACTCCGCTTGCCGCCGTATCGCCGACGGAACTTCGGACGGTTGACCGGCAGCCGTTGGATGCACCGCTGCGGCAGGATATTCATTATCCGTCGCCGGTTTCGATACGACTGACCCCGGAAGGACGGCGGCATTATGTTCTGCGGCTTGCGGCGAATCCGTTGAAAAACGTTGAGATTTGGGAATCCTTTCCGCCGTTAGCCGGTGCAAACAAATTGGGCAAGTTGAAACCCGGTGCAACGCTGCTGGCGGAAGGACAAGACGGACAGGAACTTCTTGTATCGCAACTGTACGGTTTGGGTCGGGTCTTGGCGTTTGCCGGCGATTCGACATACCGCTGGCGGCTCGGCGGATTTGCCGAAGAGCATAAACGGTTCTGGCGGCAGGTTGTCCTTTGGCTGGCAAAAATGGAAGGTATAATGGAAGGCGATTGCTGGCTCACTCTGGACAGTGTCCGCATTTTGCCGGGTGAAACAGCAAAATTTCAGGTGTTTCTGCAATCGGCGGACAAACAGGAACTCCGAGGTTTTTCGGCAAAGGCAACAGTCATCAAACCGGACGGCAGTGAGGAAAGAATTACGCTTGTTGACGAAGAAGGTACGCCGACCGGTTCGTTCCGCAATACAACGCTGCCCGGCGATTACACCATTAAAGCAGAGGCGACTCACGAGTCGTTTCCGGCAGATACACCGGTGAAAACGGCGGAAGCGCGGTTCATCGTTCAGGACAAGAATTTGGAACTTGATAATCCGGCGGCATCGCCGCAACTGCTAAAAAACATTGCCGAAACAACCGGCGGACACAGTGTTGTACCGGAACAATTCGGCAAACTGTTGAACGAATTGCGGGAGAAGTCGGGAGAACTGGTGGAAAAACGGGAAACGAAACAGCCGTTATACGATTCACCCGGTTTGCTTTGGGCGTTCGTCTGCGCTCTGTGTTTGGAATGGTTCCTCCGCAAATACTGGGGAATGGTCTAACATTCAGCGTATATCCATTTTCATTCGTTCCAAGTGCCGCCGGACGGAGTCGAGATTTGGATTGATTTTCAATGCGTGCTGAAAACACATCACCGCAATCTCTTTACTGTCCGTTTGCAGATAAGCGTGTCCCATTCCGATAGCGGCTCCGAAATGGTACGGATTCAATTCGAGAACCAATGTGCTGTCGTCAATGCACTCCTGAAACTGACCGAGAGCAAACAAAGCAATCGCCCTTTGATTGCGGACTTCGGCGAAGAGCGGTTCTTCTTCCAACAGGATATTAGCAAGACGAACCGCTTCAGCGTAGTTCTGCGCCGCAATACAGCGCATAACGTCGTAAAGAATGTGCCGCTGCTCTTCGGAACCGTCGCGGGACCAGACGCTTTTGATGCTCGTTTCCGCCAGCAAAGCGGTACTGCGGTCGCGGTCAGTCAACAATTTGCCGAGCGTCCGGTTGGAAGCGTAAGTGCCGACAAATCCCAGAATCAGGGCGGCAGCACGCCGGGTATCAACGTTTCGGGCATCGGCTAACCGGCAAAGCGTCCCTTGGGTGTAATGCTTCGCCGTTCGGCTGATAAACCGGGACAAATCGTGATACCGTAAATAATCCCGATAAAACGATGTTAATAAAGGAAGCGTAATGGTGTTCATATCGGATGGCAACTATCAACGTTGCTTCAACAACGGGGGGAAATAATATCAATGCGCCAATTATAACAACTATTCCAAACATTTGCATTACGCCGGACATTATTATTATGAATTTTTTACCGCTTTTGTTAACCGTTCCTATTTGCTAAATCGCTTTCGAGCATATCCTTTACGAGAGCGGCAAATGTGAACTGCGGTTTCCAGCCGAGAATTTTCCGTGCCTTCGTTGAATCGCCGAGCAGCGTTTCGACTTCCGACGGACGGAAGTACCGCGGGTCAATTTCAATCAGGATATTGCCGGTGTTTGCGTCAATCCCTTTTTCGTCCAAGCCGCTGCCCTTCCACTCAATCGGCATATTCAACGCTCCGAACGCGATTTCGATGAATTCCCGAACGCTGTGCGATTCGCCGGTCGCCAAAACGTAATCGTCCGGATTGTCCTGCTGCAGCATCAGCCGCATCCCTTCGACATAGTCCTTGGCGTGTCCCCAGTCCCGGCGGGCATCGAGGTTGCCGATGAGCATCTTCTTTTCAATGCCGTGCTTTATCCGGCACGCTGTCCGCGTGATTTTCCTCGTAACAAACGTTTCGCCGCGGAACGGGCTTTCGTGATTGAAAAGAATCCCGTTGCAGGCGAAAAAATTGTACGCTTCCCGGTAATTGACGACCGCCCAATAGCCGTAGAGTTTTGCCACACCGTAAGGACTGCGGGGATGAAACGGCGTTTTCTCCGACAGCGGTTCTGCGGACAACCCGCCGTACAATTCCGATGTTGATGCCTGATAAAACCGGGTCTTCTTTTCCAAGCCCAAGAACCGGATTGCTTCCAGCAAGCGGATGACACCGAGAGCGTCAACATCGCCGGTGTATTCCGGTATGTCGAACGATACGCGGACGTGGGACTGCGCACCGAGATTATATACTTCGTCCGGTTGTGTTTCGTGCAGGATACTGATTAAACTTGTCGAATCCGTCAGGTCGCCGAAATGCAGATGAAACCTGCTCGTCTTTTCGGCAGAGTTGGGATAAATGTTGTCGATGCGTCCGGTGTTGAACGTCGAGGAACGCCGTTTGATACCGTGAACCGTATATCCTTTGTCAAGTAAAAGCCGGGTCAGGTACGCTCCGTCTTGTCCGGTCACACCGGTAATCAGTGCTGTCTTCATAACAAGTAAGCCGGTAGTCGGCAGTTTAGCAATCAACAGCGCATTTTAACACTTCTTCCGGGGTTGCGGTACCCGTACAGCCGAGTTGCCGAATTGTAATAGACGCAATAACATTTCCGATATACGCCGCTTCCGCCGGACCCGCGCCGGAACACAGCGATGCAACGATGCCGGCACTTGCCGAATCACCGGCACCGCAAATATCAATTTCGCCGGAAACGGGTACCGCCGGAACGTGAACGGTTTCATCGGCATTGACAACCAACTGTCCATTCGCGCCGAGGGTAACAAAAACGGTCTTTTTCGTCTTTTCCGATAACTTAACGCCGTACCCTTTTAATTCATCAATCGTTATATTGCCGGACGGTATTTTGCCAAAAACGTTCAGTAATTCCTTATCGTTGCATTTTACCAGTATGTTGCGGAACAAGCCGATACGTTCGCGGGAGTCGGCGTAAATCAGCGGACTGTCCGCTTTGCTGCCGAGACAAATCAGTTCGTTTCTGACGCTGTCTGTAATCACGCCGCTGTCTTCTTCGCTCACTTGGTCCATTATCATTATTGCGTCAACTCGACCGGCAAGCAGCCGCAACGATTCGGCAATGCGTTCTTCAACGTCCGGCGGTGTTTTGGTGCGGTTCTTGATGTCAAACCGGTTTCCTTCGATGCCGTTCCGCAGCGGTTTGGTGTAGCACGGCGTTTGCCGGTGCGGTGTTTCCAACAGAAATTGCTGATTCACACCGATATTGCCCAATTTTTTCCGCAGTACATATCCTTCACCGTCATTACCCGTGAAACCGGCGGCAAAAATTTTACCAACACCGAGAGCGGCAAGGTTATTGACAACGGTACCGGCGGCACCGGGAGCGTACCGGCAACGGACAACCTGCTGCGCCGTCAAACCGGTTTCGATGGACGATTCGTCCAGCACCGGGTCGATGTCCCAGTACCGGTCAAGAAAATAATCGCCGATGACCGCAATGCGAAGCGTCGGAAACCGCGATAAAATCTTTTCAATGGTTTCCTTGTTCCTCATTTTATTTTTCCCACTGTTTGAGCATCTCTTCAAACATTTTAGCAATTTCGGAGAATTCGCCGCTGTCATCGTTCAGTGACTTCAACAGGTCAAGCCCCTGTCGGCAACTTTTCCTCGCCGTTTCCTTATCGCCTTGGGCAGCATAGACATTTGCCAAGTTAGCGTATGCCGTTGCCTGACCGGCGGCGAACAGTCCTTTTGCGTCATCGTCTAAACCGAATTTCGGCGATTGCAGCGTTTGCCGAAGTGCGATTGCCTTATTGATGTCAACTAATGCCTCGTCAAACTTGCCGATATTCGTTTCACAGAACCCGCGGTTTTCCAACGCACCGGCATAGTGATTAACCGCTAACGGACTGCTGCTGTCCGCAAAATCAGCAAACTCGTTCACAGCACGATTGAAAAAATTATAGGCATCCTCGAATTTTTCGATGTCCAGCAGCATTGCTCCCTGCGTGGTAATGGCTGTGAACAAATCGAACCGTTCTTCCGTACCGCCGCCCTCCGCAACCCGTTCCAAAATCTCAACGGCTCGTCCGACATCAACGAGAACATCGCCGTACTTCGTAAGACGTTCCTGTTCAGAGCCGAACTCCCTCTCCTTGTAATCGTCATAAACGGCGATGCAGCGGTCAAGCAGCGTATTCGCCAATTCCCGCTCGTGTTCCGTTTGTCCGACATCAATCAACTCAACAAACAGCCGCATTGCCCGGTTGTACGCATCGACGACTTTATCCTGCGGTTCGTCCATATCACGCATCAAACCGCCTTGCGCAACGCTCACCCTTGCCATATAGTACCGGGTGTCGATGTCGTTCGCAATTTTTTCTACGGCGCGGAACGCCAAGAACGATTCGTCCAGGTCGGCTTTCGCTTTCTCATAGTCGCCAAGTTCGTGATAAATCGTTCCGCGGTTCAACCGGATACCGGCAAGGTCGTACTTCGCTTCGCCGTCGGCTTTTTCGTCCAGCGGTTTGAGTACGTCGATGGCGGCACCATAGGATTTGACAGCATCTTCCAACTCGTCGTAATCGTTGTACGCTACGGCGCGGTTCAAATAAACGTTGCCGAGAAACCGGCGGATTTCATCGTCTTCGCCCTGTTTGAGCGTTTTGAGAAGAACATCTTCCGCCTTGTCAAAGAGCAGAATAACGGCTTTCAGTTCTCCGCCCTTTTCAAGGGTATCAACTGCCGAAGAAACGTACAGATGAGCGAGTTCTTCGTTCTGTTCGAGCGATTTTAACGGAATGGATTCTAGTTTCTTAATCTGGTCTTTCGCTGCTTGCGGGTCAAACGAGTTAGGTTCGATGATGCTCGACATTATGTTTCTCCGAACGGGGTGAGCAGGTATTCTGGCGGGAACGGGTAATAGTATAACCCGGTTCGGGATAAAAAGCAAGTCCCCGTTTTATCGCAAATGTTATTTGCCCCCGGCACTTATTCAACGCGTCAACGGAGACGCTTTTCGGGGGGACTTGCTATAAACCGGTACAATGGTATAATCTCCCCGTAAAAACCGCAGTTTAACTCGTTTATCATAGCAGCAATGTACGCAATTATCAAAGACGGCGCACGGCAGTATAAAGTAGAGACCGGAAGAAAAATTCTGATTGACTACCGCGGCGAACAGGAACCGGGAGCCGCCGTGGAATTTTCCGATGTTTTGGCAATCGGCGGCGAAGAAGGTATTCGTATCGGTCAGCCGCTTGTCGCCGGGGCAAAAGTCGTTGCCGAAGTTCTGCGGGAACAAAAAGGACCGAAACTCATCATCGGCAAACTGCGCCGCCGTAAAAATTCCAAACGGAAAACCGGTCATCGGCAAATTCATACTTTGGTCGAAATCAAAGAAATCGTCGGTTGATTTTTTCCGTCCGGTTTATTTTTTCGTGCTTCGCCGCCGCTTCTGCGGCGGTTGCCCTTTTTCTGACTGCCCCTTTGACAAACAACGGGACGGAATGTAAACTAAAACGGTCCTTTCCGTTCCCTTTTTATTTCCGCTTTCAAATGTCTCATCCGTCATTGGATTCGCTTTCCTATTCCGTTGATACATACACTTCCGTTCCTTTGCCGCAAACGCCGCCGGCTACACTCTCGGCAACACTTTCAGACATCGGCACATCGCTGAAAGAGTTGCTGTCTGTTCAGAAACAGCAAACCGCCTTATTAACGGAACTTGCGGTCATCGCCCAGCGTTCTCATTACCGCAAAGCAATCGACTTGGGCTTGTGGAAACGTTCCAACCCGGAACTTGCCGAATTCTGCAAACGCGCCGCCGGAAAACTGGAACGGATTCAGAGCGACCTGTTATCAACGATTACCGAGGAAGTTGACGATAATTACGAAACGATGATGGACAGCGAATTTATGTTAAGCGAATTCGTTGACCGGTTCGGGTTGAAATTTATGCAACTCAATTCGCTGCTGCAAATCCTGACACAACTCGGCAACGCCCCGGACATTCAACTACACACCGAGCCGCAGAAAGTTCAGGACCGTAAAAATTGAAAAACCGGGATTATCATCTTGCCGAAAAGTATGATATAATATAAAATAACTCCGTCCGTTGTCCTTGTTCCTGTTTTGAGGTTTTGGTATGCCGAAGATCCTTTGCATTTCCTCGCTGGTTGTCGCGTGCCTTATATTTTTAATTTTCCTTGCCAATATGCTTGCCGGTATTCCGTTCGGCAAGCCGGACGGTTCGTTTTTGATGAATCTCGGTATGCTCATCGGTTCTCTTGTGGTCGGCGTTTTCAGTGCTTTGACGTTTTTGGAAACGAAGTAGGAGACGGATACGCGCTTTCTTGCCGAACACTCTTGTTCCGCGTAAAATAAACGGCGTTCCGTTCCTATCATTTCTGCACAAGGAGTTTCCGATGCGTTTGTATGCCGTCCTCTTTCTGTTCATCACTGCCCTGCCCTACTTCACTGCCGCCCAAGACGTTAGCGGTAATATTGGTCATACCCGGCACCAATTCAAACACGGCGGAAAACAAGCAACCGTCAAGCCGGACGATGCCCGATTCACGACAAACCGCAAATCGGATATTGAACTGCAACTAACGAAACCGGAGGACTCGTTCACATTCGTTATCCTCGGCGACCGGGTCAGCGGCGAAGATTCTCACGTTTCCGTTCTTGCCGATGCTGTCCGTGAAATCAATCTGTTTGAACCCGACATCGTGATGAATATCGGCGATATGGTGCAGGGCTACAACACGACCGACCTCTGGCTTAAACAGAATGTTGAGTACAAAGGCATTATGAACGAATTGAAATGTCCGTGGTTCCCGACTTCCGGCAATCACGATATTTATTGGGGCGGTCCCGGTAAGCCGAAGTATCAGCACGAAACCGATTTTGAGAAACACTTCGGTCCGCTGTGGTATGCCTTTGAGCATAAAAATAACTGGTTCATCGTCCTTTTCACCGATGAAGGCAACCGAGACACCGGCGAGAAAAATTTCTCCAAACCGGAAATGCAAAAAATAACGGAGGAACAGTTTCAATGGCTCAAAGCAACGCTGCAAAAGGCGAAAGATGCCGAACATATTTTTGTGTTTCAGCATCAGCCGCGGTGGCAGAACCCGAAAAATTACGGCGATGATTGGGAAAAGGTTCATAAGTTGTTCACACAGAACGGCAACGTGGCAGCGGTCTTTGCCGGTCATACGCACCAAATGCGGTACGAAAAGCGGGACGGCATTGAATACTTTACGCTGTCAACGACCGGCGGGCGGTACAACGAAGCGGGTATTCCGAAAATCGGGTATCAGGATAATTACTATGTGCTGAACGTCCGTAAGAACAAGTTTGATGCCGTCTCCGTCCCCGTTCGGCAAGTGATTGACCCTCGTGTGATTACGCCGGCGGTCTCATCGGAATTGGCGAAATTGCAATCACTGAAATACTCCGTAACGAATCCGGGTATTGTGCTGCCTGCCGACGGCAAAGTTGATACAACGACAATGTACGAATTCACGAACACAACGTCTGTGCCGGTGAATGTCAGTGCCGTTCTGACAAGTGCGGACAGCCGTTGGGAAATCAGTACCTATCCGCAGACCGCCGCATTGAAACCGGGTGAAAAGAAAAATTTTGAATTTTCTATCTGCCGCAACGCCGATACTGTTGATGGAGCGTTCCGTCTGTTGACGATGAAACTGGACATCACGGCACACATACCGGGAATGGAAGTCCCGATTCCGGCGGTGAACATTACCGTTCCGTTAAATTGGGATGCCTCGCTCAAGCAGCAGCGGATACAGGAACAAGCGGTACTGAAACTAGCGGTACCGGAGGATTACGCCGAGACACCAGCGGTGAAATTGGCAGCAGAAAAGCCGTTCACCGTCGAAACGCAGTTCCGGGCAATGTCCGCTAAAGGAACGCAGGTGTTACTCAGCAAAGGGCGGGCGAAGGACGAAACGGCGTTGTACTTGACGGACGGCAGTCCCCGGTTCAAAATACCGGTTGACGAAACCGTTGTTGCTGCGTCGGCGGAGGTGAAGGCGGTACCGGGAACTTGGCATCACATTGCCGGCGTGTTTGACGGACAGGAGGCGAAGTTGTACTTCGATGGCAAATTAGTTGGTGCGAAAAAGTTGAACAAGCCGTTGGCGGCGCATAACGAACCGGTGATTTTAGGGGCATCGTTCAATCGGGACAACGATTTGCAGTACGGTTTTGCCGGTGCGATAGACGATGTCCGGGTTTCCGGCACGGTGCGCTATACCGGCGAATTCAAGCCGGAGCGGGACTACACAACGGATAAGGATACATTATTATTGTTGGATATGCAGCAGACCGTCGGTCGGTACATTGCCGTACCGGGCAGAACGTACCAGTTCGGCGAGTTGAAAGGCGACAGCCGGATTGTACCGGAAAGAACGTTAAATTAACTCCTTGCATTTAGCCGAGCGGCTTGCCGCCGGGATATTTCGGAGGACACAATGGCGCAGCAATGGTATTATCTGAACGCTTCCAATGAAAAAGTCGGTCCGCTGTCGGCAAAAGCATTAAAAACGCTTGCCGATAACGGCATCATTACGCCCGGTACCGCTCTGCAACTCGATGGTGCCGCCAAAACAGTCGAGGCAAATGCCGTCAAAGGACTGTTCACACCGCAGACAATACAAGTGCCGAGACAGCCGCAAACGGCTTATTCCCCGCCGGGCGGATTCGATTTTCCCGACCTGACTTCGCAGGGACAAACACCGGACGGCTACGACCCGTTCGCCGCCGCAAAAGCGGCACAAGCAAGTCAATACACGTCCCGCGCCGCATCATACGGAGGAAAGAAGCATTCTTTTTGGAGTTCACTCCCATCACAAGTCGGGACGGTACTTGTTTCGCTTTTGGTCGTTGCCGGACTTTGCGCCAAAGTTGCCCGTCCATTCCTCCGTGCTGCCCGCGAAAAACAGAACACTGTTGTTGCCGACATTAACGAGGACGGCAAACGGATTGATGAAATTTTCGATCGAATTAACACCAAAATTTTGCCCGCCGACGAAGAAAACCAACTAGTCGATGAAGGATGTGCTATCGCCGAAAAATGGATTCAATCCGGCAAAAAAAACGGTCTGTTCCACTTCTGGTTCGGAATGTTCAAACTCGGAAAAGGTGATTGCGACGGGGCGATTGCCGAATTTAATAAAGGGATATCAACGCCGTTCCAGTACGTTCCGGCGCAGGATGCTGATATGTGCAAGCAGAAAATGGAAGAATTCAAAACATCTATTCCGCTTTTGCAGAAACGGGTCGCAAACGGCGAATTAAGCCGTGTCCCGCGGTTGTCGGAGTTAATGGACATCGGACGAACCGGTATCACGCCGCGGGACTTAATCGGCGACGGCAGGCCAAAGCCGCGGCAGCAACATTCACCGCCGCCTGTTAATTCTCCGCCCGTCAAAGACCAGCCGATTAAAGACGAAACCGCTAAAAAAACGAACAAAGGACGGTTAAGCACCGAAGACATCGTTGCCGATGTTGAAAATTCCGTCGCTCTGATTCAAGGTAAAGAAGGAAGCGGTTCGGGTTTCGTTGTCCTGCCGGGAATTCTGGTAACCAATTATCACGTCATCGGTTCCGAATTTATTAACGAGTTAGAGATTTTTTTTCCGTCGGAAGAAGGCGGCAAACACGGACCGTTCAATGCGGAACTGCTGTACTGTAACGATGACCGCGACATTGCGTTTTTGAAGTTGAATACGAAGGAACACAAGCCGCTGGCGATTGTCGATGATTACCGTTTCCGGCGGGGACAGGATGTCATTGCGATTGGTTCACCGGGACGCGGCGACGGCGAGGTGCTGGAAAATGCCGTCAGCAAAGGAGTGTTGAGCAGTCAAACCAAAATGGACGGCTGCGATTACTATCAGTTGAGTATCGCGGTCAATCCGGGCAATTCCGGCGGTCCCGTGTTTAACGACGAAGGATTCGTTATCGGCGTTGTTACGCTGAAATCGACGGAAACCGAAGCGATGGCGTTTTGTATTCCGCCGAATGAATTACGGGAGAAAATCGAACTTGTCCGCAAAGGCGACGGTAAAGAAATTCAAGCAAGCCGGTCGCTGCACGACAGAATGGTTTACTGTAACCGCGGTGTTGAAAAGATAGCGGCGTTGAAAGAGTTGGCGGATGCACCCGCAGATGTCAGGCAAAAGTTTGTCAATGAAGGATTTTCGGACTTCGAAAATGCAGTGCAGCGTGCGCCGGACAATCCGCTGGCGCATTTCGGTCGCGGTATTTTCAAGGTTTGCAAAGAAGACATTAACGGCGGGCTTGCCGATATGGACAAGTCCATTGAATTGGCAAAGCAGCACACGCCGGATATGACAGAGAAATATACCGAAGTGCGGGACAAGTTGCGGGAGGAAATTGCGAAAGCGGGCGGCGGCGGACGGCGGATAATGGCAGGAGAGGGTTTTATGCCGCGGATGATGCCGTCAATGCCGTCAATACCGCCGCCGATGCAGCGTCCGCCGGTGATGCCGCCCCCGCCGCCGGGATTGCATCAAAGACCGAATCCGGCTGACCGGTTTGCCGGTCGGATGCCGTTCGGCAGAGGTGTCGATAATACGGGAGACGGTCCGCCGCAGGTGCGCCCGGAATTAACCGAAGAACAGAAAAAAATGCAGGCGGAAATGCAGCAGCGGGCGTTAGAAGCACGGAAGAGCAGGTACGATAAAGTGGTTGCGAAAGAGAACTGGACATTCAACGGCAAACCGTTAAAAGGAACGCTCGTCGGTTATGACGACAAAGAAGGAATGGCAAAGTTCAAGTTGAAGGACACCGGCGAGGAAGTAGAACGGTATGCCAGTAGGTTTTCACTGGCGGACATTAGCGACATCCGCACTTATGCAATGCACAACGGTATATCAATACGGAACCTGATGCCCCGCCGCTAACCGTTATTTCAAATTGGCTTCTGCATTTTTACTTCCTTTCGGACGAATCTTTTTGACATCCGGCTTGAAATCCGTTTTGATGTCGTAGTTAAAAACGTTCGTTTTGCCTTTGACGACTTCAAACTCGATTTTACTGTCAACGTTGAATTCCGGCGGCAAAATACCGACCGGAACGCCCATCATCTCTGGAATCGGTTCCTCGGCAGCGGACTTGCCCGTGTGACCGTTATACATATCCGTTGCTTCAATGCGGACGATGTACTTTCCCGGTTTGACCGCGTCCTGCAATGTCAAAGAAAATTTTCCATCATTGATGGAACCGGTACCGCCGGACTGCCGGTCGCCTGCGCCGTCTGCCGGCAGGAACGCAATTCTCGCACTACCGGAACAAGTGAGCGGCTTGCCGTTCAGCGTAATTGTTCCAGTAATGCTTTCGCGTCCGTCAGGATTTTTCTGACCGCAGCCGGAAAACGCAAGAAATCCAGCACAAACGAATAAAATAAAATAACGCATCTGTTGTTTAGCCGCCGCTTCCGCGGCGGTTATTGAAATGGTGTTAATACGAAACCGCTACACCGTCGCCTGCCGAACCGAGGCAACGCCAAACGTTCCGGTTAATCGTTTCGGAAAAGAATTGAACGCTGCCGTCGCCGCGTGCGCCGTTGACTCCGCCGGGATGAAATGCCCGTGCCGAAATACGGGTTTGCCAAATACCCGTTCCGCCTTCTGCCCGAACCGGTGCTTTAAGGGTCGGTGTGTTTTCGTGAGCATACTCGTTCCACACTTCATCCGGCTGACTGGTGTTCGGTTCAAAGTAAGTTGAGAAGAACGCATTCATTCCCCGATACGGCAGCCCGCGACCGTCGCTGAACAAAGGTCTCGTTACTAATTCTGCCGGGTCATCTTCCGTCTGCTTGGTTTCCGAAAACATCACCGTATTGGATAATCCGTCTGTTGCCGCTGCAATGGACTCTCCCCGCGTTGTAGCGAAACCCGCTGCCCGCAATTCTCGTGTACTTCCTACCATCAAGTACATTACAAACAGTCCGCCGCCGCCCAATTCAACAGATTCTTCCGAAGCACTGTTAAAAGCGGAATACCATTGCGACCAGCACTTCGCGTTGAAGCCGCTGTCATAAGTATAAGTGTGCTGTCCTCCATCAGCGGAAATCTGACCGCCGCCGCCCCAACTTTCACTCGTTCTGCCGATACACGGCAGATAACTCCACTTAAATAAGGCGTTCTCCCCCGACACATTCGCCGTTCCTGCGTTACCCCGGACTTTTCCGTCCGACGGACAACCGGAAATAGAAATACGTCTGGCGTGATTAAACGCCATTGCATTAACTCTTTTGTCGTACCGTCCGTCTTCCTGTGTATCGCCGTACTCATCTGCCGGAGCATTGACTGTATATTGAACCCGCATTGCCGAGTACCGCGGCTGCTCTTCAATAAACGGCAGGATGAACGTTGTCCACGTCAGAAAGTTGGCATCTCTTGCTCCAATCGGCAAATCCCCGCCGGTAACGTCAACGTGGTTATGACAGCCGAGGGCGAGTTGTTTGAGATGGTTCGTGCATTGCATCCGTCTTGCCGCTTCGCGGGCAGCTTGGACAGCAGGCAAAAGCAAAGCAATCAGTACGCCGATAATGGCGATGACGACGAGCAACTC
>JAISJZ010000215.1 GCA_031261125.1 Planctomycetaceae bacterium
CGTTCTCGGTGCCGAACCGGGCGAAATCTATTTTACATCCGGCGGTACTGAGTCCGATAACTGGGCAATCAAAGGAACCGGCAAACGGCATATCGTTTCGACAGCAATCGAACACTACGCTGTTCTCAAACCGCTGGAAACACTAAAACGGCAAGGGATTGACATCACACTGCTTGACGTTGACGAAACCGGTATTGTCCGACCGGAACAACTCACCGATGCGCTGCGGGACGATACAGGACTGGTCAGCGTTATGTTTGCAAACAACGAGACCGGAACGGTTCAGCCCGTTAAAGAAATCGGAAGAATTTGTCAGGAAAGAAAAATACCGTTTCACAGCGATGCCGTGCAGGCACTCGGACAGATTCCGTTCAACTTAAAAGAGTTGCCGGTTGACTTGTTGTCGCTGTCGGGACACAAGATTCACGCCGCCAAAGGGATCGGTATTTTGTACATCCGCCGCGGAACGTTGATAAACCCGCTCTTGGACGGCGGCGCACAGGAACGCGGACGGCGCGCCGGAACGGAGAACACTGCCGCCGTTGCCGGTCTTGCCGTTGCCGTTGAGGAAGCCGTCAACGGCATCGAAGAACGCTCCGAATATCTGCACAAGATTCGGGAACGTTTCCTTGACGGTGTTTTACAAATCAAAGGAACGCACCTCAACGGAGACAAAAACCGCCGTTTGCCGGGCAATGCGAATGTCCGGTTCAACGGTATCGAAGGCGAATCGCTGGTGCTGATGCTTGACAAGCACGGGATTTGCTGTTCGACGGGTTCAGCGTGTACCTCCGGTTCAATGGACGCAAGCCGCGTTTTACTAGCGATGGGCTTATCAATGGAACAAGCCCGCTCTTCGCTGCGGTTCACGTTTTCTGAAGAAAACACCGAAGACGAAATTGACTTTATTGTCAAAACGTTAGAACAATCGGTGCGGAAGTTGCGCAGTACGTTGACGATTGCCGGATGCTGCTGTCCCGACGGCTGCTGTTGAGCGTGAAGCGGCATTACGGTTTGCTTTTCAGTTCCAAATCCAGTTTGTTCTTTCCTTTGGCAACGGTAACCTTCAGCGGCGTGGTATCTGCTTTCAAGTAAACATTGTGAGCCAACTGTTCTGTCTGCGTCAAAAGTTCTTCCCCTGTTCTTGGGTCTTTCTTTGCCTTCGGGTCGCCCTTTTCGAGAACTGTAACCGCCACCTTGGAAACCGTAACCTTATAGTCGCCGGCAACCGCTCCCTTACCCGTATCTCCATTCGTGGAAGAGAGAGTATATTTTCCGTTTGTATCGGAATAACCGCTCGCAGATTCACCGCCTTCCGCGGCAGGAGAAAATGTAATCGTCGCTTCAGGAAGAGGAGTACCGTCAACAGATACTGTCCCTTCAACATATTCGGTCTTAATGCGGCTGCCCGACGGCGAACAACCCGTCAAAATAACGCACAATGCCAACGCACAAAAAATAAAATGTTTCATCAGTTTTGCCGCCGCTTCCGCGGCGGTCGTTGTGTTAATGGTTTTGGTTTTCACGAGCGGGAAACGGCGTTTCCCGCCTTAACTAAAAGCACCTTACGGTAATGCAACGCTTTCGCCGCCGTTACGGGTGCCTAACTTTCCCCAAACGCCGTATAAACTCTCGCCGGTGTGATGCTGCGGAGTGTTTGCCGGTGCATTCCAAGGCGAATCAGACGGAATCTTATCCAGATTGTCCGCGTTAATGGTCTCGCTGACGAATCTAACCGCCCCGTCTCCAAGCACCAAATTAACGCCGCCGGGATGATACGAACTGGCAGTAATCAACGACACGTTGCCGCTTTGCACATCCATAGTGGCAGAGGTATTGCAATTCGGCGAATTCGGCGGCAGACAGGTATGGAATGTTGTATATTGCGGTACGGCATCGCCCCAACGCCGACCAAGCGGTTCGTTTGTAACGGCATCACCGGTAAATTCACCTTTACTGCCGCGCCGGGCATTACAGTTAGAAGGACGATAAAAACCGGGGGCTTGCGTGGCTTCTGTCGGAACATTAGCAGCAACACCGCCTCTGATTCTTCTCGAACTCGCCGTCCCGATACAAACCTCGCTGATGCAAATCGTATTACTCGTCCCGTCAACAAAACCTTCCATACCGTAGTAGGCTTTGGAACCGTTTTGAGCAAACGCCCCTCTTGATTCATCCCAGTTCCATTTTGTACCGAAATCTCCGATACTCGCGTGATAAGAAGTAAATCCAATATCCGTTGCAGCAACGGCTTTCACTGATTCCGACGGACACGAAAACGTCGCAATTTTTGCCCGCCAAGGAGAATCAGGATTAGGAGTAACACCGTCAACGACATAATCTCCTACCCAAGGCTGCCTGAAGGAAGGGGTTGTCCCTAATCCTTTGTCGGCATTTTGAACAATCAGGTCGTAAATTGCCGTCTGTTCAATGAAAGCCGTCAGCGGACAAAGGTACGAGAGACGGTCGCGCCAAGCGTAATCGCCCCAACCGTTCCTTGCCCGCATATCAACGGCAAGGTCTTTCTGATGCGACCCCTGCGGAATGTACTTTGAAATGTCGCACTTGTTATGTACCGACAAGCCCAGTTGTTTGAGGTTGTTCGTACACTGCATTCGCCGTGCCGCCTCACGGGCGGCTTGAACAGCCGGCAGGAGCAAGGCGATTAAAACGCCGATAATGGCGATAACGACAAGCAGTTCGACGAGGGTAAAACCATAGCGCAGACGGATTCTCATTGGAATTCTCCTTGAAACAAAGGGTGAGTAAAAAACTTCGCTTTGTCGAACGAAGTGTGCGCAAAGTGAAGTGAT
>JAISJZ010000307.1 GCA_031261125.1 Planctomycetaceae bacterium
GATATGCCCCAACATTCGGGCGATTGCCAAGCCGTCGGCAGGAACGGTACCGAGGTCACGGTACTGTCCGCCGTGAAAATTCGGGTCGCTTTGAATTGCATTACGGGCAACGATGTCAAACGCCAACGCCTGACTGGTTAAATGCGCACCGGTCGCCAAAAGTACCGTTGACAACAGCCGGTCAGGAAAACGCACCGCCCATTCCATTGCCGTCATTCCGCCGAGAGAGCCGCCGACAACGGACAGCAGTTGACCGATACCGAGTTGGTCAATGAGCATACATTCGGCTTCGACAATATCGCCGACGGTCATTTCGGGAAAGTCCGCCGCGTACCGTTTGCCGGTTTCAGGGTTGATTTCATCAGGTCCTGTTGTTCCCCGGCAGCCGCCCAGCCCGTTCGGGCAGATGATGAAATACTTATCCGTATCAATCGGCTTGCCGGGACCGACCATTATATCCCACCATCCGGGGTCGTCGGTTTCATCGTGGGCGGCAACGTGCGAGTCACCGGACAAGGCGTGGCACATCAGGACGGCATTGTTCCGGCGTTCGTTGAGTTCGCCGTATGTTTCGTAGGTGATTTTAATTTCGGGCAGGACACCGCCGAGTTCCAAGTACAGCGGAGTACGGAACACCGCTTCTTGGGCGTATTTCAGCGGATTCGCATTACGGTTTTCGTCGGTACTGTCGAACACAGGAAAAGGAACGGTGGTGAGCATTTAACCTGCTGACCATTATAAGCACTGTTGTTTGGAAAAAAAGGGGGAGAATTTCAACATCTAAACGTCGGAGCGTTCTCTTGCCTGAAAGGGTGAATTATGGTATAAAAATTTCGTACTCCTACCCCTTGCCTTCAATGCGATATTTTCTTTTTCTTTGTTTTTGCTTTTCGGCAGCGTTGTTTGCTGCCTTTGGTACCGGTTTTGCACAAGATAAACCGGAACCGCCGAAACGCACCGAATCCGGAGAACAAACCGAACGCCGCCGTCCGAACGGCGAACGCCGTCAATTAACCCCGGAACAAGTACAGCGGTACCGTTCAACGCGGGGAAGAGCAAAACTGCCGAAGGACTTGTTCGGGGAACAACGCCCTGAATCGCCGTCTCCGTCGGTAACGAATCTCGGCGGAACCGTCCCCGCGATTTGGGAAATCGAACAATCATCGCCGGTTTGGGACGACGCAGACCTGCCGAATGTTTTTGAGCGGGACACACTCGCACCGCCGGTGCCGGGTAAAGTTTTCCGCTATGCGACCGCTTTGATGCAGCGGTATGATACCAACGCGGACGGAACACTGCAAAACGAAGAATGGAAAAAGATGCCCGGTGCGCCGCAGGCAATCGACAT
Source organism: Planctomycetaceae bacterium (assembly GCA_031261125.1). Lineage (GTDB taxonomy): Bacteria > Planctomycetota > Planctomycetia > Pirellulales > Thermoguttaceae > WRKP01. The sequence goes on from JAISJZ010000307.1 coordinate 1,349, forward strand.
CAACGGCGACGGAAACATTTCGCTGGAAGAGATTGTCCGGTTCCTTGCCGATTACGGAGAATACCGAACGATTCACCATCCTGTTCCCGTTCCGAAGTACCATCAGCCGGCAGTTGCAAGTTCTCAGTTTCAACTCTTCAAGCCGATTTCCCCCCCTGCACCGGAGCCGCTGAAAGGAACGAAGGAAAACAAACCGGCAAAGCCGGAAGAACAGGGGAAAGATGCGGACAAAGAGGAAATGCCGAACATTGCCGAAGGAGAATTGCCGGACGAAGACACGCCGCTGGACGATAAAGTATATGAGGAAATTATCGCCGGCAAACAGGTACCGCGGGGCAAGAAGTATTACACGCCCCCGTCGGCATTGCGCGGCTGTCCGCCGTGGTTTATTGTCCGTGACCGGGACGGCGACGGGCAGGTGTCGCTGTTGGAGTTTGCGCCGACGTTAAGTCCGGCGGCATTGGCAACGTTCGGTAAGTTAGACAAGAATGGCGACGGCTTCATCACACCGGACGAGGTACGAAAGTAATTTGTATGTCAATTTTAATCAATCCGTCGCTGCTGGCAGCCGACTTTGCTCATTTGGAGCGGGATATTCGGCAACTTGAAGATGCCGGGGCGGAGATTCTGCACCTCGACATAATGGATGGACATTTCGTTCCGAATTTGAGTTTCGGCATTCCTGTGGTCGAGGCAATCCGGCGGACAACGCACCTGCCGCTGGACGTTCATCTGATGTTGTCCGAACCGGAAAAATATCTCGAACCGTTCCGTAAAGCCGGGGCGGATTATCTGTCGGTACATATCGAGGTTGCCCCTGACCCGCGGAAGTTGTTCGGTAAAATCCGGCAACTCGGTGCCGTACCGGGTATCGTCTCTAATCCGCCGACACCGGTCGAAGCAGTGCTGCCGTTTGTCAATGACTGCGGACTGGTGCTGACAATGGGTGTGATGCCGGGTTTCGGCGGACAATCGTTTGACACGAGGGCGTTGGGTAAGATTCGTGCCGTAAAGGAAATTGCGAAGCCGGACGTGCTAATTTCCGTTGACGGAGGAGTCGGCGAACAAACGATTGGAGCGTGCGCTGCGGCGGGTGCAAACGTACTCGTTACCGGCACTGCGCTGCTCGGCAAGCCGGATGTCAAAAAACAATTTGCGTACTTGACGGAGTTGGCGGTTAGAACTCCATTTGTTTAACTTCGATACCGGGCAGTGCGGTGAGTTTCGCTGTCATTTCGGCTGCTTTCTGCGCACCGCCGACGAACTCGACGAGAATCAAACCGTTCGGAGCGCAGACATTGTCCGATGCTTCGTGCAGTCCCAGCCGGGTACGGATAGAGCAGCCGAATTCCTGAAACACGGCTTGTACTTCACCGGAATTCTTCGCAAAACTGGTAACGTTCACTCCGATAATAATTTTCTTGGTCATAAGGGTCCTCCTGTTGAGTTCCGCCGCTTGCTGCAACAGAACATTGCTGATAACGAAATAGAATGTAGCGTCTGCACGGTTCAATGTCAACCATAAATCTCTCATCGGTTTTTCAACGGTTCTCTGCTTCCCCATACCGGATAACAGAACGCCAGCAGCGTCAGAAGGAGAATCGTTTGTCCGATGAATCCCGGCGGACAAAGCACCCAGAACAACAGACCGAAGGCGGTTCCCCAGAAATACGGAAACTGCCGAAATGAAACGGACAACAAGTTTCGCGGCGATAACAACAGCAAAATGACCGGGACAGCAAAGACCAGTATTGATTTGCTTATTGACCAGAACGTCCAAAGTGCCGGTTCGGCTGCCGGTTGAAGCCGCAGTTCATTGATACTGCCTTCGGAAGCACCGAAAATATAAGATTCGGGATTCAACGGGTGGAATTCCGTTTCTGTCTTCTGACCGCTGCCTCCTGCCTCTTGACCTATAATTTTATTGCGGTAATTCTGTATCAATGCCTGATACGACGGCGAAAGGTTTGTTGCGCTGACAAGCATCCAAAGATAATCCTTTGATAATTCTTCCGGGTTTGCTTTGCCGATGTCTTGTATAATGGGCGACGTTTCGGCTGAAACAACCGTCGAAAAGACCGGCGATTGAACATCAATGCTTCGTTCGGTGCGGTTCCATTCATTCTGCCAAAGAGAACGCCAGTTGCTGTTGCTGTTGAGCGAAGCGGGCGGAGCGGAATCCAGTAATTGCAGTAAATTGTTCAAACGGATTAAATCGAATTTAAGTTGCGCCGGTTCCGCTTGTTCACCGGTAAGCGGCGTATAACGTCCCAATTTGTTTACTGTTTCGGCAGACAATTCCCGCAGTGAAGCGGCGGACGGCAAGCCGAACAGGTCTTCCCGAACGGACGACACTAAAACGGGCTGCCGGCGGGATTCCAGCAGAACCGTCCAAAGTGTTTGAAGGACGGAAACGCCCTCAATGACCGGAAACTTCACGGATGCTGCCGCGGTTTTGCTTGCCGAAGTACGGAACACAATGCGCAGAAATTGCGGCTCTTCGCTGTTTCCCGCTTCAAATTTCCAGTGGTTTGCCGATAGTTTATTTCCCATCGAAACGGAACCGGAACCGAACAAATGAACCAGTTCATAACCGTCCGGCAAGTACAGCGTGAACGTGTCCTGCCCCCTGTTTTTCAAGTGAATTGATGCCGTTCCATAAACGGTTCCGTCCCGCTGCACAAAAAACGTTATATCGTAAAGATTCACAACGGAACGCGTCTTCTCCCGTTGAACGGTTGCGGAATAATCTGCCGTCAACGCCCGGAGAAACAGAGAATCTGTTTCCTGTGTTTCAGTAATATCTTTCAGATATTTCCGCGTTTCGTCGTCAACGTTATCCAGAGCGGTATAATTCCACGGAATCGGCATTTCGCCGGCGTAGCGGGGCAACACCAGATAGCGGCGGATACCGGTATCGGTTTGCAAAACGTTTTCGTTTTCCGTTTGCAAAGTGATGCGGGGAATAGACAATGACAGGTCTGTCGAATTAAATGCCGCTTTGAGCCGAAGATGCTGTTGACCGCTCAATGGAACCGGCGGCATAAGAACAAGAACGGAATGTCCGTTTTGCTGTTGAACCCGGTACGGCATCGGCGGTTCAATAGACGTAACGGTACAACGGTCGTCCCAAAGGAAAGGAACGGTGTTTAATTCGCCGCCGGAAATGTCCCAGGCCGCATCAAACACGATTTCCTGCGCACCGGTTCGCCGCAGCATTGTGATTTGTTCGCCTTGAATAGCAGGACGGTTCGGAAATAGTTGAAAAGAAAGGGGAGAGGATAACGTGCCGGGTGAAACATTCAGCCGGTTTTCTTCGGAAACCGAAAGCGGGTAAGAACCGTTTTCGCCGGTCAAAACAACAATGACAGACGGCATACGGGACAAAGTCAGAACCGCATCTTTATACTCGGCGTTTTGAAACGCAATGAGCGGAACGGACTGTTTTTTTGCAGATACCGGAAAATGTCCGCGTACCGTTATCGAGTACGTTCCCGTAACTGGTTTGCGAAAAAAAATGTTGTAAACAGGGGGAGGGGAAGAAGAAGGGAGAGGGGGCAGTTTTCTAAACCGGATTTCTGTTTGACTGCCGTCGGCGTTTTGAACTTCAACCGATTCGATTTCCAGCGCAGATGGTGCCGTAAAACGCTGCTGAAAAACATCGCCCGTTACTTGGAAACTGCCGCGGCACTCTACGGCGGTGCTGCCGTTGTCAAACGTCACGGATTGCCGCTGCGTTAATATCGGTATCGTTTTTTTCGCCTGAATAGATAATACCCGCGATGAATCCGTCTTTAATAAATCGTATTCCGCATAAAACGTCAGCGGCGAAACTTGTTCCGCCGGCAGCGGATCGAAATCCGCCGCGGACTTGTTGTTTGCCGTTCCTTGCTCCCTGCCCCCTGTTTCCTCTATTTGCAGTACCGGGTCGGCAAACACCGCAAGCATAGAACGGTTGATTTTTGCATTAAGAACATTGAACTGCGGAAGCCGGATTGTGCCGATACCGTTGAAATCGTGAAGAACAAAGCCCGCCTCAACGGTAATGGTACCGGACACCGGATTTTGAAACACGATGCGGGTCGTTTCACTCTGACCGGTTCCTTCGCCGGCAATACTTTTAGAATCTCCATCGGAATTCAGTTGCGTTTCAACAGAATCAATCGGAACATCATCGCAGTAAAACTGTCCTGAACGGTGCCAGCGGGGGTCGGTTTGAATCAGCAGTTGTTTAACTTTGCCGCTGTCGAGATGCAGTTGAAACACAGCACGCATTTCCACCTGTGTCAAGCGGGCGGATAACCGGAAATACTGGTCGGCTTCAATCACAGACGAATTGTCCGCTGCCGATTCGCTGTTCCACGAAAACGCAAGTTTTTCCGACGGACCAATTTGAGCGGCAAACACCGGCTCTTCCAACGAATTGGGAAATACCGCTCCGAGTGCATTAGCAACCCTGACGGGTTGAGCATCCTGCGGCGTTTTCAGCCGGAGAACCGCGTTCGGCACTTTGGGAATGTCAAACGTTATTCGGCACGATTCGTTCAGTAATTCCTGTTTCGGCGACAACGGAACCGAAAGGACGTGTTTGCCGGCGGTTTCGTTTTCAAGCGGAATGAGCAGCGCATTATAAGTACCGTCTTTTGCAGTGCGTTTGACTGCCGGTACGGGACGGGTATCCCAAAGAACGAGGTCTTGGCGCACCGGCAACGGCGGCAGGACAAGCGTCATACTTCCTGCCGTCAGTTGTATGTCATAGACCGCTTTGAAATCATCGGAAAGTTCCAACAGTTGCGTTTGCGGGCGGCGAATCAACGCCCCTTGGTATTCTGCCTGTTCGATATTCCAGCCGTTCGGCATATTTTGTTCAACACGGCGGACGTTTCGGGACAGCAGTTGCAGAAATTCCGTCGGAAGCCAAACGGTATTGCCGACGATTTTCCGGTCAGAATCAATCGGGAAAAAAACCCGGTACGGTTCGAGGGAACCGTTTCCTTCTGCGCTCTTCGGCGTTGTTTCCTGTGCGAAACTATGTGCGGGAAACGAGATAAGACATAAGCAAAACAGAAACAGCGGTAAAACTTTTTCCTTCTTTCCGTCCGAAGTGGAATCGGAACCGACGGTGCCGAAGTGTGTAGGACTGTCTGCCGAAATTCGGCGCAACGGTACTGACGAATTCAGAGGGCGGATGAGAGCGAATCCGAGGGAAATTACGGTTCCGAGAAACGCCCCGTAAGGAATTCCGGCATAACTCGGCGTTGTGAACCGGGCGGTGACTCCCAGTATTACAATGGACAGCACCAGCAGCAGCGGACGGGAGAACGGTCTGCGCGACGTTAAAATGACAGCGAGGAGAAACGCCAGATAATGGTACGACGCAAACGTTTGCCGGTCGAACAGATACAGCGGATTTTCAGCATCTTGCGGAACATCGAAGCATTTCCATCCATACATCGAAGCGGCGGTCGGCAACATTTCCGGCGGCAGCGTCCACGGCAGCGGTGCTGCCGCGGTTCGGTTCCATTCCGCAGCGGAAATCCAACGGGATTCGGAATTCCGTTTCTCCGCCGTCTGAATTTTTGACGTAATATAAAACGTACATTCCCGCCGGTTCGACCGGACTGCCGGTGCCGCAAGTACCGTTATTCCTGACCGTTCCAGTAGTTCTGCCGAACGTTTTTTTTCGTTTATCGGTACTGCCGCTGCCGGTGAAATACCGAGCATCGCTAATGCTTGCGGAGCGATGAGTATCTTCACCTCGGCAACTTTTTTTCTTTCCGGCAGTTGCTCATTGAGCGTTTCCAGCAATTCTTTTTCGCCGGTAAAAAGAGCAGCCCAAGTTAAGGGGGGAGGGGAGACAAGAGGCAAGGATTTTCCCTGACCTTTGCCTGCTGAATTCTGCATCCTTTTTTCAACGTAGTTTAAGAACGCAGCGGCGGCAGTTTCTTCTTTGGTGTGCTGTTTTCCGTACAAAATTTGTTTCCAAGCATCCGTGAATAGCGGTTCAAACAGCAGCGATGCCCAAAGTCCTTTGGAATTGGTATGAGGACTTTGAACGGGATGAAACCGCAAGCCCGCCTCGTAGTCAGACGGAAACCAAACCGTCCGCTGCTTTGTCAGAACCGGCACATCGGCAGTCGGTTCCCTCAATGATAACCGCTGCTGTTTCAACGGGGCATCACGGTAAGAATACTCTATCGAAACAGCAACAAACCGTTTTTTTTCCGGCAGCGGAACGATGACGGTGCCGCCTCCTTGCGGATTACGCTGGTACCGCCAAGAAATCCGTTTTCCGTTCTGTTGAACAGAGCGGACATCGGCAGCGGCAACACCTTCCGGCAGTGTCAAACGCAGGTCGCGTTTGCCCTGATTTTCA
>JAISJZ010000315.1 GCA_031261125.1 Planctomycetaceae bacterium
GGCTTCTTTTTGCGCCGGTGTCAGATTACCGGGGTCGTCGAGATTTTTTTGTAAATCCTCAAAACCCGGCGACGGTGTTGACAGACCGGTTTTGGGGACTTCCAAACCGGCAGTCCAAACAATGGCGTTCAACAGCAGTTTGCGATAATCGGGATGCGCAAAATTCCACGGATTATCACCGCCGGTGAAACCAAAACCGCGTCCGCCGTCTTCCCGTTGAAACGCCCACGCAAGGATTTCCGGTTTGCCGAGCCGCTCACGCACCGTTGGATTACCGGAATGCGCCCCGTCCGGTTGCTGTTTGAGTGCATCGGGCGGTGTGGCTGCGAGAACGGCTTGAAGAGCGGCGGTACTGGGATGAGCGAGAATTTGTTCCGTACTCTCGTTCAGAAACCGCATATTAAAATACCATTCGTCATCAATGGCGAACGGACGAACGCCGCGGGTAATCGGATGCACCGGCAAACTCTTGAATTCCGCCGTATAACTCGGATTGACGGAATGAAAAATTTCATACACGCCTCCCGTTGCTTTGAGAATAAATTTTGCATCGGAAGGCAGTTCCGGTGGCTTTTGAGCATTGTTTCCCTGTGAACCGCACAAAGCATAATGGAGAAAGACGAATCCTTTTCCCGCCAACCGCAATTTTTCCAGTTGGTCTTCCAATCCGCGAAGCGGATAACGCCTTCCGCCGTCGCAGAAAACGATAATGACATCGGCATCGTCTAATGCAAACGAATCACCAACTTTCGCGTTGCGGTGAACGGTTGCTGAAATTTTCGGCATCCGGTCGGAACCGAATTGTTTTTCCGAGACGAACTGTTCCAGGGCGTTTGCCAACACCATCGAACCGGCGTAAAATTCGTGAATACCAAATCCGTGGCTGCGTGGACCGGCAATGAACAGGAACTTGACCGGCTTGACTGATTGTTCCGCCGTTACACCGCCGACGCTAACCAGCAACAGAAACAACGGTAAAATGTTTTTGAAAAATTGTGTCATAATAAATTGTTTTTAACGCAGTGTTTTTGATAACTATTTTTTACTACGGGATACACTGAACAACGGAAAGATTACGGAATTTGATGTCCGTATTTTCCGTTATTCCGTATGTTTCGTAGTTTTATTCCATTTCTTTTCTTTGCGGCAGGCAATCACCACCACTTATGCTGTCCCGGAATCGGCACCGGATAGGAACCGGTTTTCGGGTCGGGAACGACCGGCGGGTCTATACCGGCAACACATTCTTCCGGGGCGGGCTTGAAAAGGAATTTCGATTCGTACAATTCCTGCCACGAAATCATCTTGCCTGTATAAGAGGCAATCTGTCCGAGTATCGCCATCATTGTGCTTTTGACAACGTAATCGCCGGAGTCAATGCGTTCGCCCTTTCGGACGGCATCGAATAACGCAATCTGCTCTTCGGCGTGTCCGTCGAGTTTCTTTCCGTCGTAGTGCCAATTCGTTTCTCCGACGATTTTACCGGCGTTCCAATACGCCGTGCCTTTCGAGCCGATAATCAGGTCGTCGTAAGAATGGTGACAACCGGTTTCTGTACGGCAAAAAGCGTAAAGACGGCAGGTATCGCCCGGATAAATGAACGCCGCCGCGTGATGGTCGAACACGTTACCGAATTTCTTGTCCGTCATCGAAGCCCGACCGCCCATTCCGAAAGCGTGCGTCGGTGTTTTTCCGCCGAGAAGCCAAGTCATTCGGTCAACGTTATGCACCAGCGATTGCGTAAAATCATCGCCGGAAAGCCAACTGAACATATATTGGCTCCAGACCTGAAAGTCAAGTTCGGAAGCCCCTGCCGGTACATTCCCCCGCACGCCGTAAGGTGAACGTAGAAACGTGCTTTGAATCATTCGGACTTCGCCGATTGCCCCGTTCTGAACTTGTTCCACGAGTGCCTGATACGGCGGACAATACCGGCTGTGCAAACCGGCAAGAAATGATAATTTCTTTTCCCGTGCAATCGCAACCGCTTCTTCCAATGTGTGAATACCGGCAGCGTCGATAGCGTTCGGCTTCTCGACAAAAACGTGCTTTCCGGCTTCGACGGCGTGCTTGGCATAGAGCGGGTGAAACTTGGCGGCACAGGCAATCAAGATGACATCGGCACCGGAAGCGATAACACCTTTATCGTTTTGGAAGCCGTCGTAGATTCGGTCATTGGGAACATCGACTTGTTCGGGAAACTGTTTTTTCAGTGCTTCGGCACCTCGTGCGGCACGGTCTTTGAAGTAATCTCCAACGGCAACGAGGCGGACATCTTTCCCGGTACTCAATGCTTGGTTGGCAGCACCGAGACCGCGTCCGCCTGCCCCGATGAGACCGATTTTGATTGTGCCGCTGCCTTGAGCGTGAACGGCGGGCGTATTTAGCCCGAGCACCAATGGTGCGGTTGTAACAGCCGCGGCTGTTTTTATAAAATGACGGCGATTAGAAATTTTTCGGGACATAAAGTTCTCCGTAAAAAAATAATTAACGAACAGCGACCATACGGTCACGGAATATCTATAAATTTACACCTTATACCGGAGGATTACAAGACGAATCACACAGCGGGCTTACGCCCCCGAAGCCAAAACCTTGATTATTCATCCCACGTTACGTCATCGACGGTTGTGCGAAAAACGAAATGATTCTTACCGGTTTCTTTGACGGCAACAACGACTTTGCCTTCTGTCAACTTTTCCGGGAAGCGGTACGGCGAGGGAACCGGTTTTGCACCGCCTTCCGCTTCGGTTAAGGCACCGTCAACCTCATTCGGATTCTTCCAGCCCAAATACAATGTGTAGGTTCCCGGTTCAATTCCCGATTTCGCCTTCACGGCAAGGGAGGTTAACTTAAATCGTCCGTTGGAATCCGTAACGGCAAATCCGGGATTGGGAACCAGTTTGGCATCGCTCTTTGGTTCAAAAAGTACAGCAACGTCCGGTGCCGGTTTGCCGTCGTAATGCACCTCACCGGTTACCGAAACAATTTTCTGTCCGCAACCGGTAAATAAAAATGTCTCTTCACCAGAATTTGTGGGTGCAATTTGGTTCTGGTAGTTTTCCAAGTGCGTGATATAAAACGACTTCCAGTGTTTTGAATGTCCGAAATCCGTATCCTTTTCTCATGGTCAG
>JAISJZ010000398.1 GCA_031261125.1 Planctomycetaceae bacterium
TGGCTTGCATCGGCGGTTAAAATGTAAAACTCAATGCATTGTATCCGAAATCAGAATTTTAGAAAGTTATTAGAGGTTGCCATAAGGAAATTCGCCGCAAATGGAACAACGTCTGTCCCTAATCACAAACCAATACTTCCCAATCTGCGGTATTTCCCATTATGCCGGATTTTGTCACAACTAAATCACCAAACATTGACATAAATCTTTTTCCTATCCCCTCTATTTTACCGTGCCTCCTCTAAAAGAGGGTGTTTTTAGAGATTCTCATAATCGAATAAGCAATCACCAACGACAAGATTATTATGGCAATCGTTTGAACGCGGTTGTTCCAGCGCAGCATTGCGAACATTCCTGATAGCAGAATAATCGTGTTGCCGACATCTCCCCAAGGAACTAATGGATACACAATACCTTTGTCCGAAAACGGGAAAAATATCTTGACATCCCAATCTGCCAACGTTGCCGTGCCAGAAACGACAATATCGGCTAATAGATGAGAATATGAAGCAGAGATTGCAGCGCCAACCCAAACGCAAGTACCGGAAAATGATAATGGCTGCCGCCGTTGTAAGAGAGCATCAGAAACTTGAACTCTCAATAACCGCACAAAAAAACCCGCAAATCGCTGCATTAAATCGAAGCGGTAATCGAGCAGTGCGAAGAAAACGGCAACGACTGCACTCGACAATAATCCGTGTCCCCAAGCACGATGAGCCGTATCGAACAAGGGAACAGACCAAAGAATTGTCAAACCGTCCCAATCAGGCAGAACAGCACAAGCACCGGCAAGAGCAGCGAGTTGCCAACCAAACTGTCGGTTTAATCCGGTCGCTAATACCAAATCGGCACCGAGTAAAGCGTGTTCAATCGTTGTCATCGTTCTTCGTTTCCGCTATTTGTCTTAAAACACCAATTTGCTGAATTGACCGGTCATCATTGTCTAGCGTACAATCCTAATTTTTATTGTTTTATTTTTATAAGACGAGTATAATCAGGACGGCCAGGGCATCCATTGTGGCGTATTATCAGGGAGGAAGCAATGGCAAGATTTTATTCAATGGAGTTACGCAGCCGCGTTATGAATGATATTGGCAACGGTTTCAGTTTGCGCAAAACCGCAGAGAAATACTCTGTTTCCAAACGAACACGGGAACATTGTTACATAGATTTGTAGAAAAAGAAAGCACTTTTAATTCAAAGCATTTATTACCAAAGAACTGCCATTCCATTTTCTGCATTTTCGTATGTTCTACATCGAAAATCTACCTGAATGTAGAAAATTCTATCAACGCAATTCGAGAGACATTTTTCCGTTTGTCCCTTAAATTTAATACTAAAATGTATCTTTTCGTATTTCTTTTCTCTTTGGCACGATAAGTGCAACTGTGTACGTCAACGCTCATTCTCGACGTTGAAAATAAGGAACCCCAAGTTATGCGAAAGATTGCCATTTACGGAAAAGGCGGCATCGGAAAATCGACGACGACCCAAAATACCGTCGCCGCCCTTGCCGAATCAGGAAAAAATATTATGGTCGTCGGCTGCGACCCCAAAGCCGATTCCACCCGATTGCTCCTCAACGGGTTAGCCCAGAAAACCGTACTGGATACCCTGCGGTTGGAAGGCGAAGACCTCGATCTCGACGATGTGGTCAAAGTCGGATTCAAAGGAACCCGCTGCGTTGAATCCGGCGGTCCTGAACCCGGTGTCGGTTGCGCCGGACGCGGTATCATTACCTCGATCAATCTGCTCGAACAACTCGGTGCCTTTGATGCCTCCTACAATCTCGATTTCACCTTTTATGATGTTCTCGGCGATGTTGTTTGCGGCGGATTTGCCATGCCGATTCGGGACGGAAAAGCGGAAGAAATCTACATCGTTTGTTCCGGCGAAATGATGGCAATGTATGCCGCGAACAATATCTGCAAAGGTATCCGCAAGTTTGCCGAAGCCGGTACGGTGCGGCTCGGCGGATTGATTTGCAACAGCCGAAAGGTTGACCGCGAAGCCGAGTTGATTGAATCCCTTGCCGCCAAGTTGGGAACGCAGATGATTCATTTCGTCCCGCGGGATAATCTGGTCCAGCGTGCCGAAATCAACAAAAAGACGGTGATCGATTATGATCCTACCGCTCCGCAAGCCGACGAATACCGCAAACTCGCCGCGGCGATTAGCAATAATACGAAGTTTGTCATTCCAAATCCGCTGGAAATCCAAGAACTCGAAGCCCTGTTGATGGAATTCGGCATTGCGGATTAGTTGATAGTTGATAGTGGAAAGTGGAGAGTATAAAACAAACCGCAATCCGTTATCAACTACTCACTACCCCCTCTCAATTACCCACTATCCACTCTCAACTATCCACTATCCACTACACTACTATGTTAATGATTCGTGCAATTATTCGTCCCGAAAAAGTCGATGCCGTCCTTGCGGCGTTGATGGCAGACGGTTTTCCGGCTGTTACAAGAATTAGCGTTACAGGACGCGGCAAACAGCGAGGCATCAAAATCGGAAACGTTACCTACGATGAAATCCCCAAGGTGATGGTTATGATGGTCGTCCCGAACAAAGACAAGGATTTTGTCGTTACGAAAATTATTGAAGTCGCCCGGAGTACCCAAGGGGCTTTCGGCGACGGCAAAATTTTTATTTCGCCCGTTGACGAAGTTTATACCGTCAGTTCCGGCTACAAAGAAACGGAGGACGAACAATGAAAGAAGTCATCGCCATTATCCGAATGGATAAAATCAATAAGACGAAGGAAGCCCTCGTCGAAGCCGGGATCAATTCGATACACGTCAAAGATGTTCTCGGACGCGGCAAGGGTTACATCGAAAATAAAGCGACGGGCAAACCGAAGTACGAAGACATTGACCCTTCCTACGTGATGGTCGGTCGGCTCGTACCGAAACGTAAAATTTCGATCATCCTTCCCAGCCGTGATGTTCAAAAAGCCGTGAAAGTGATTATTCAGGTCAATCAGACCGGTGAAAGCGGCGACGGGAAAATTTTCGTCCTGCCCGTCATGGAATCCATTCGGGTCAGAGATGGACAAAGCGGCGATGAAACGTTGGATCAATAACCCTATTCGCCGTTCGCCAGCGGCGCGATAATGTGTGCGCCTAATTAAAAAACCAATAAAGAAACCAATGAGCATTAAAGATATAGAACTTCCTGTTCCCGGCGAACAGTTCAAATTGGAAATCCTTGAAAACTATCCGCCGAAGGTCGGTAAGAAGCGGCAGAAGCAAATCGTCATCAACCAAATCGGTGCAGATGATTCCGTACCGGAGATTCTTGCCAATACCCGCACCGCTCCCGGTATTATCAGTATGCGGGGCTGTGCTTACGCCGGCTGCAAAGGCGTGGTGTTGGGACCGACCCGCGATATTTTACAAATCACGCACGGTCCTATCGGCTGCGGATTTTACAGTTGGCTCACGCGCCGGAATAAGACCCGACCGAAAACGTTGGCGGATACGAATTACATGACGTATGCTTTATCAACGGATTTGCAGGAAGACGAAATCGTTTTCGGCGGCGAGAAAAAGTTGATGGCGGCGATTGACGAAGCCGTTGCCCTTTTTCATCCGAGAGCGATTGGAATTTTCGCAACCTGTCCCGTCGGGTTGATCGGCGATGATGTTCACGCTGTTGCCAGAGCGGCGGAAGAAAAATATCCCGACATTAACATCTTCGGTTTTTCCTGCGAAGGATACAAAGGCGTTTCGCAGTCCGCTGGTCATCATATCGCCAACAACAAAGTGTTCACCGATGTTGTCGGGCAACTTGATACGCCCAAGGAAGGAAAATTCCGGTTGAACATTCTCGGAGAATACAACATCGGCGGCGATGCTTTCGAGATTGAGCGGATTGCCGAAGGTTGCGGTGTTACGCTTCATTCCACGTTCTCCGGCAATTCGGTGTATGACGAATTCGCCTCAGCACACACCGCTGATCTCAACGTCGTGATGTGCCATCGATCCATCAATTATCTTGCCGAGATGATGGAAACGAAATACGGCATCCCGTGGTTCAAAGTCAATTTGGTCGGTGCGGCGGCAACGGCGAAATCGTTCCGCAAAATCGCTTCGTTTTTCGACGATGCCGCATTGCTCAAACAAACGAATGACTTTATCGACAAGGAATTGGTGGAAGTCGAAAAAGTACAGGCAATTCTCCGTCCCCGTTGCGAAGGCAAGAAAGCGTTGCTTTTCGTCGGCGGTTCCCGCGCTCATCATTATCAGGAATTGCTTCGGGAAATCGGCGTGGAAACGATTGCCGCCGGTTATGAATTTGCGCATCGGGACGATTACGAAGGACGACAGGTGCTGCCGAACATCATTGTCGATGCCGATTCCCGAAACATCGAAGAGTTGACCGTTACTGCCGATGAAACACGGTACAATCCGCGTTTAACCCCGGAACGTCAGGCATCAATGGAGGCAGCCGGTTTCACGATGAACGATTACCGGGGAATGATGCCGGAGATGGCGAACGGCTCGCTGGTCATTGACGATTGCAACCAATACGAAATGGAAAAGTTAATCGAATATTACAAGCCGGACTTGGTTTGTGCGGGAGTCAAAGAGAAATATGTCGTACAGAAACAGGGCATTCCGATGAAGCAACTGCACAGTTACGACTATATGGGACCCTTCGCCGGTTTTGTCGGAGCGGTCAACTTCTACAAAGAAATCGACCGCCTCATCAATTCCAGTGCCTTCCGTTTCACCAAAGCCCCCTGGGACGAATCCCCGGAACTGTCAGCAACTTATAACAATTAACATAAATTCCCCATTTTCCATTAAACAAAAATGTTACTTCGACATACTCCAACTGGACTGAACGAGCGCAGTGCTTTAACGATTAACCCGGCGAAGACGTGTCAACCCGTCGGGGCGATGTATGCGGCATTGGGCTTGCACCGCTGTTTACCGCATAGTCACGGTTCGCAGGGCTGTTGTGCTTATCACCGCAGTGCGCTCACCCGGCATTATAACGATCCGATTATGGGGTCAACGTCTTCGTTTTCCGAAGGAGCGTCGGTGTTCGGCGGACAGGCAAATATTCTTGAGGCAATCACGAATATATTCACGCTTTACGACCCGGATATTATCGCCGTCAATACGACGTGCCTTTCGGAAGTCATCGGCGACGACCTTGTTCAGATCATTAAGAAAGCGGCGGAAGATAAAAAAATTCCGCGCGGTAAATTTGTCATTCACGCCAACACGCCGTCGTTCAAAGGTTCGCACGTTACCGGCTACGCCAATATGGCGGCGGCAATGGTTCAGTATTTTGCAAAGAATACTGAAAAGAAGCACCGCCGCATCAATTTGATTCCGTCATTTATTGAACCGAGCGACATGAGCGAGATTAAACATCTTGCCGGCGAAATGGGCGTGGAATATACAATGTTTCCCGATACCAGCGACGTTGTTAATACTTCAATGGACGGAACCTTTCGGATGTATCCTCACGGCGGCTGCCGAAGAGAATGGATTGAAACCTCCGGTGATGCCCAAGCAACGTTTGCGATTGGACGGATGGGAGCATTACCTGCCGCGAAACTTCTTGATACGAAATGTAAAGTGCCGCTGCATATTCTCGATCTTCCTATCGGAATTACCGCAACCGATGCGTTTGTCAATGCTCTCCGAACGGTTGCGCACGTTGCCGTACCGGATTCGATTCGGGAAGAACGCGGAAAACTCGTTGATGTTCTCTGTGATATGAATCAATACACTTACGGAAAAAAAGTGTCGTTGATGGGCGACCCGGACATTCTTCTTTCGATGGTGCGGTTCTGCCGGGACATCGGAATGGAAGTCCTGCACGTCCTGACCGGAACGCCCGTCGGTAAGTTTAAGTTGGAAGAACGGGTGAAAGAAATGTGCGGACCCGATGTCGTTTTCCGCAGCGGTTTGCAATGCGACCTGTTTATGTTCGAGCAACTCATCAAGGAGAACAAACCCGACCTGATTATGGGAAACACATATTGCAAGTATATGTGCCGGGATAATGACATTCCGCTGTTGCGTATCGGCTTTCCGATTTACGACCGCATCGGACATTCTTACGTTCCGTTGATGGGCTATCGCGGCGGTATGCACTTGCTCTTGAAGATATTGACAATCCTCATGGACCGGCAAGACCGCGATGCCGCCGAGGAAAATGTTGAATTGATAATGTAATACAAAGCGAAAATTTTTTTGAACCAATGCTCCAGATTATTGAAGCCCGCAGACATCAGATACTTGAAAACGGCAGGGATACTCACACGTTGGAATGTGAAAAGCCCAGCACCGCCGGTTCGGTGAGTCAGCGTGCTTGTGTTTTTTGCGGTTCGAGAGTTGTCCTGTATCCGATTGCCGATGCCCTGCATTTGGTTCACGGTCCGATTGGCTGTGCGGCTTACACTTGGGACATTCGCGGGTCGATGTCGAGCGGTGAGGAACTTCACCGGTTGAGTTTTTCAACAGACTTGCGGGAAAACGATGTCATTTACGGCGGCGAAACGAAATTATACCAAGCATTAACGGAATTGATTGACCGCTATCAACCGAAGGCGGCGTTTGTGTACAGCACTTGTATCATCGGTTTAATCGGCGACGATGTCAACGCGGTTTGTAAGCGGGTGGAAA
>JAISJZ010000026.1 GCA_031261125.1 Planctomycetaceae bacterium
TACCGGAAGACCTTCTTGAAAAGAAGAAAAAATAAGAGATATTTTTTCAACAGAAAGCAGATCACAAACGGAAAGCGAATTAATGTACGTCGAATTCGTTACAGTTCCCCATTTCACCGAGCATATGCGGGAATCCATTTGGCATTAAATTTGCCGCCCAACCTTGTTACATTGACAATAGGCAAAATGAGTGTTTTGGGAGGTTGTTTTCATCGTACTGCGTGGACGCAACATTTTTTGTGCCGTTTAGTCGAAAAAAATCCCCCCGCCAAATTTTGATGCACCCGCAATGCCCTCCGGTAAAAAATCGTCTTGCATTATTCTGATTTTAAGGTACAATGGGACGCAGATTGCCCCTTACCCCTGCTTGTACCTCAATGCCATACGAACGAATGACCGACCGGGCTAGAAAAGTGATTCAACTATCGAATCAGGAAGCCCAACGGTTCAATCACGAATATATCGGAACGGAACACCTGCTTCTCGGTCTCGTCAAAGAAGGAAGCGGGGTCGCCGCCAATGTACTAAAAAATCTTGACGTTGACCTGCGGAAAATCCGGCACGAAGTCGAAAAACTCGTCCGAAGCGGTCCCGATTTAGTTACAATGGGCAAATTGCCGCAAACCCCGCGTGCCAAAAAAGTGATCGAATACGCAATGGAGGAAGCACGCAATCTGGGGCATAACTACGTCGGAACCGAACACCTTCTTTTGGGCTTGCTCAAAGAAGACGAAGGCGTTGCCGCACAGGTCTTGCAAAACCTTGGTTTGAAACTTGATAACGTTCGGCAGGAAGTTCTGAACCTTCTTGGACACGCCATTGACCCGAACGATGCGGAACTCGAAGCGGACAACGAAAATCCTGACCAGCCGCAGCAAAAAGGCAAATCGAAAACTCCGGCGTTGGACAGTTTCGGACGCGACCTGACCGAAATGGCAAGGCAAAAGAAACTTGACCCCGTTATCGGACGGGATGCGGAAATCGAACGGACGATGCAGATTCTTTCCCGCCGGACAAAGAACAACCCGGTGCTGCTCGGCGAAGCGGGCGTAGGAAAAACGGCAATCGCCGAAGGACTCGCCCAAATGGTTGTCGAAGGACGTGTTCCCGAACTGCTGCTGAATCACCGGATTGTCGCATTGGATTTAGCAATGATGGTTGCCGGTACGAAGTACCGCGGGCAATTTGAGGAACGGATTAAAGCGTTGATGAACGAAGTGCGGCGCACCAGACGGATTATCTTGTTCATTGACGAATTGCACACAATGGTTGGTGCCGGCGGGGCGGAAGGTGCAATGGATGCGTCCAACGTCTTGAAACCGGCATTGAGCCGGGGCGAAATTCAATGTATCGGGGCGACAACGCTGGACGAGTACCGCAAGTACATCGAAAAAGACGCTGCCCTTGACCGGCGGTTTCAAATCGTAATGGTCGAACCGCCCAGTGCGGCGGAAACGGTGGAGATTCTTAAAGGATTGCGGGACCGGTACGAAAAACATCATCACGTCAAAATTACGGACGGGGCGATTCAGTCGGCAGTCGAGTTGTCGAACCGGTACATTACCGGACGGTGCCTGCCGGATAAAGCGATTGATGTCATCGACGAATCGGGCGCACGAATTCATCTGCGTTCGATGACCACGCCGGCATCACTGCGGCAGTTGGACGATGAACTCGAAAAGTTAAGCAAAGAGAAAGAGAAAGTCGTCGGCGACCAGAATTTTGAAGTTGCTCTCGTTTTGCGGGACAAGATTGACACGATTGCCCGGCGGAAAAAAGAAGCGGTGGCAAAAATGAAGGAGAACGTCGGCATCGTCAACGAAATGGTGATTGCCGAAGTGGTCAGCAAGATGACCGGGGTACCGCAGATGCGGATGACGACGGAGGACTCGAAACGGCTGATGGAAATGGAAGCAGAACTCCATAAAAAAGTTATCAGCCAAGATGAAGCAATCAAGGCGGTCTCCAAGGCGGTACGCCGGAGCAGAAGCGGGTTGAAAGACCCGAAGCGTCCGACGGGGGCGTTCATTTTTGCCGGTCCTACGGGAGTCGGTAAAACGCTGCTGGCAAAAGCGTTGGCGGAGTTTATGTTCGGCGACGCGGATTCGCTGGTGCAGATTGATATGTCGGAATATATGGAGAAACACAACATTTCCCGGCTTGTCGGCGCACCTCCGGGCTTCGTCGGTTATGAAGAAGGCGGACAACTGACGGAGAAAATCCGCCGTAAGCCGTACAGTGTGGTGCTGCTCGATGAAATCGAAAAAGCGCATCCCGACGTGTTTAATATGATGCTGCAAATTATGGAAGAAGGACGGTTGACGGACAGTTTCGGCCGGCACGTTGATTTCCGTAATACGATTATGATAATGACGACGAACGCCGGTGCGGAAGCGATTAAGAACGAGGCGGCGTTCGGTTTCCAAAAACCGGCGGACGATGCAACTTACGAAAGTATGAAGGAGCGGGTTCACGAGCAAATCGAAAAGGTGTTCCGCCCTGAATTCATCGGACGGTGCGACGATATTATCGTGTTCCGGCACTTGACCGCGAATGATTTGTCCGCTGTGGTGGAACTCGAATTGAAGAAGGTGCGGGAACGCCTTCGGGAACGCGGCTTGAAATTGCTGTTGACCGAAGAGGCGAAACAGCACCTTATCAAGAAGGGCAGCAACTTGGATTTCGGGGCGCGTCCGCTGCGCCGGGCGTTGGAAAACAGTATCGAAGACCCGTTGTCGGAAGAGTTGCTCAAAGGCGAGTTTAACGGCAAGGACATTGTGAAGGTCGAAGTGAAGGAAGTCGGCGACAAGAAGCAACTGGTATTCCGCGGTGTCAATGACGAGGACCTGACGGACGAAGAACGGAAGCACCTTACGGAATTGTATCCGCCGGTTTCGCTGGAACAGAGGGAGACGATTCCCGAACGCGAACCGGAACCTGTTCTTCTTCGTAAATACGAAGAAGAGGAAAAAGAGGAATACGCAGAACTTGCCGGCACATAAAATACGTTAGGGCAGCAGCACGACCCGCAGTGCTGCTCCGCTTTTCATCAATTCAAACGCTTTTTCAAAATCAGCAAGCGGCAAGCGGTGCGACGCTATTTTTGCAAACGTTTCCGGGTTCTTCTGAATCGCTGATACCGCTTCCTGAACGTGATGCGGCGCAGAATCGCTGGAACCAATGACCCGCAATTCGCCGTAGTGAATCAACCGGCTATCAATACTCAACGCACTTTTACCGGCGGGCAGCGATGCGAATAAGCACACAACGCCCCGTTTGCGGACGAAAGACAATGCTTGTTCCTGCGGTGCGGCAGCGGGAGCGGCAACAATCACGATGTCAACGCCCAAGTTGCCGGTTTGTTTGCGGATAATGCCGTCCACATCTTCATCCAACGGGTCAATGATGACATCAACGTCAAACTGCTCTGCCTGTTTTCGCCGCAGCGGATTTGTTTCTGTCAGGAACACTTTTACCGCTCCCGCTTGATTTGTCATCGAACGGGCAATCACCGCGTTGAGCAGTCCCATCGGTCCCGCCCCCATTATCAACACGTTCCGCGGGCGGGAAGCGGTGTCTCCCGCTAATGTGAAACTCTGACTAACCGCATTAACAGCACAACTCGCCGGTTCGGCCAGTGCGGCGAGTTGTGCCGGTACACCGGCAGGAACCTTGATAACGTGTCCGCCGTCGAGTGCTGCTTTCGGCAGGACAACATATTGTGCCATTCCGCCGGGATATGAAAAACCCATCGGGGCAAGTTCCGAACACAGATTGCGGAACCCTTGTTTGCAGTAAAAACACTGACCGCAAGCGATGCTCGTTGCCATCACAATACGGTCGCCGGATTCAGTAATTCCCGTGAATTCGTGTCCCATTATCAGCGGGGCTTTAATCCGTGGATTGCCGTTAAGTTTGCTTTTCAAGTCGGTACCGCAAACGGCACAGGCATCGACTTTGACGAGAATTTCTCCTTCGCCGCAAACAGGATTCGGAACTTCTTCATAACGTATATCACCGGGAGCGTAATAAACAACAGCATTCATTTTGGATTTTGGGGTAAGGAAAATTCGTGTTCCAACATCTTTGCGAACGTCAAAATGTTATCGGCAACGAACTCCGGTTTCAACCCGCTGCGTTCGAGGTCTTCCCGTGTTGCTTCGCCGCTTAACACCAGCACTCCGACGGCACCGGCAGCACGAGCCATTTCCATATCCGTATAGAGCCGGTCGCCGACCATTGCAATCTCCTCCGGCTTCAAAGCGTGTTTCGCACAAATACCGTCAAGCATCGCCTTATCCGGTTTGCCCGGTACCTTGTCCGGCTTGCGTCCTGTTGCCGCCTCGATACACGCCGTTACCGCGCCGCAATCCACCAAAACCGTCGGCTGGTCCGTCGGGCAAATTCGGTCAGGGTGCGTCGCAAGATACGGCAGCCCTTGTTTTACCAGCCACGCCGTTTTGCAAAGGTCTTCGTAATTCAGCGACGTATCAAACGCCGCAATCACCATTTCTGCTTCTTCGGTACTTGCACTGTCAAGAATCCGGTATCCCGCCCGGCGGAATTCGTCCTTCAAACTTTCCGTCCCTAACAAAAAAATTCGCTGAACGGCAGGATAGTGTTCATTGATGTACGCCAGCGTTGCCGAGGCCGAAGAAAACACGTTTTCTTCGGCTGCCGTTAATCCCAGCGCACGGATTTTCGTCAGATAGTCCCGAACGGAGCGGGACGAATTGTTCGTCAAATAAGTGTAGCCGATGCCGAGTTTTTCAATGATTTCAAACGCTTCTTTCGTCCACGGAAACAACGTTTTACCGCTGTAAATCGTTCCGTCCATATCGAAAGCGATGTGCCGGATTCTTTTTAATACGTCAATGTTCATCTGTTGATAATATCTTCCAGTTTGATTGTTCCTTCGTATAACGCTTTGCCTATGATACACGCCGGCAGTCCGAGAGCGGCAAGTTTCCGAATGTCGGCAAGCGAACTGACTCCGCCGGATGCAACGACCGGAAACGGTACCGTCCGCTGCATCGCTGCCATCTCGTCAAAATTGGGACCCTCTAACATTCCGTCTTTCGCAATGTCCGTATAAACCAATGCCGCTAACGGCAGGTCAACGTAATTTTTTGCCAACTGTGTTGCCGGTGTTCGGCTCGTTTCCAGCCAGCCCTCGGTCGCAACTTTGCCGTTCTTCGCATCAATGCCGAGAACAAGTTTGTTCGGAAACTTATGCGTCATCTCTTTGAACCACGCCGGTTCTTTCAATGCTAATGTTCCAATCACGACGCGGTTAACCCCGGCGTTGAGATAGTCCCGAACCGTTTCTTCCGTTCGGATGCCGCCGCCGATTTCGACGGGAATGTTCACCGTTCGGACGATTTCTTTGACTTTATCCCGGTTGACGGGTTCTTTGTCCTTTGCTCCGTCTAAATCGACGATATGCAGAAACCCGGCACCGAGTTGTTCCCAGTGTTTTGCCATAGCGGCGGGACTGTCGCCGTAAACCGTTTTTTGGGCGTAATCGCCTTGTTTCAACCGGACGCACGAACCGTGCAGAATGTCAATCGCGGGAAGAATTTGCATAACTGTCAAGTTTGATTTCGACTATGTGACACGATGATACACCAAACGGCAAAAAAAATAAATATTTTTCCGGTTTCACTGATTTTTTTCTTGACATTTTTCCGATACGAAGTAAAGTTAAACGGGTGTAGCCCAGTAATTTGTATGAAAACTTTGCGGAACAGCGTTTCAGAACAATTCATTCGTTGCTTCACGGCAGCGGCGGTGTTGTTCTACGTCCTTGTTCCGCAGGTTGCCGCGTGTCAGTGCAACGCTTGCCGATGTTCTCATCACGAGAAACAGGTTATTAAAAAAGCGGAGCCGCCGAAACATTCGTGCTGCTCCCGTGCCGCTGAAAAGACATCGGAACCGACGCAGGGAGAACCGGTACAGGGGGAGCGGGAACATTGTCCCTGCGCGTTCAAGGTACTTAATCCGACCGACCGGGCGACGTTGGAAAACGGTTTGAAAATCCAAGACAACCGAACCGTTGAAAAACTCGTTCCTGTTTGTTCCCTTTCACCTCTTCGTCTTTCTCATTTTCCTGTTTCCCGTTTCAGTTCTCACGGTTCTCCGCCGTCTGCGCTGGCGGTGCGTCTGCATCTTTTCTATAATGTTCTGTTAATTTGAAGAATTGTTGCCCGGAAAACGGTGTTTTCTGTGTTCTTAAAATTTTTCAAAAGAGTGCCGGAATTTTTTTAAGTCCTTTCTATAAAAGAGGTTGCGCCGATTTTGCTCCTCCAATTTGGTTAGGACCGGAAAAATGTATGGTACAATACCTGTTCGTTTTCTATTAACAATTTCATCAAGGAGGATTTTCAATGGCTGTTTCAGCAACCAGTTCCTATCGTGCGCCGACAACGGCAGCCGCAACATCGGCAAAGTCCGGCAGTGCTAACTGCTGTGCATCGTCCGGCGGCAAACAAGCGGCGTGCTGCGTCGGCAAGAACCCGGCGGACTGCTACAAAGCGTGTACGACCGGTTCCGGTTCGACCGCCCGCAGCACTTACTCGGCACAGACCGCGGCAACGCCGCGGCAGACATCGAACACCTACGGCAGAGTTCCGGTCAACATAAACCGGGCAACTGTCAGTTGGGTGCGGTAAAATATCCCTCTTACCCCGCCGCTCGCCGGCGGGGCAACATCATAAAAAAAACTCCGATGAGACACATACTCCCCCTGATTATCGTTTTATTCCTTGCCGGTTGTCAGCATAACGCGGGGCAAACCCCAGCGGCTAACGGCAGCAGCGGACGGAAAATCCTGTACTATCAATGTCCGATGGACCCGCAGGTAACATCGCAAGACCCGAAGGCGAAGTGTACCGTCTGCGGTATGAAACTCGGACCGGTCTATGCGGACAGCAATGAGTCCGCCGGAACAAGTTCCGCCGCTAATAATGTTTTGAAACTGTCGGCTGCAACGGCTTCCGTTATCGGCATCGAAACAATGCCGGTGCAGAAAGGAATACTGCAAAAAACGCTTCGGGTTGCCGGTTTTATTGTCAGTGATGAAACGAAGCAGCGGGTTCTTTCTGCCCGTGTACCGGGACGCATTGAGAAACTGTACGTCAATCAAGTCGGTATTGATGTCCGCAAAAACCAGCCGCTTGCCGAAATTTACAGTCCCGACGTGTTGACCGCTCAGCGGTTATACCTTGAAAATTACCGGATTATTCAAAGCGGAACCGGAGCGGTTACGAAATCCGAATTGGCATCGAGCAGGGAAAAACTTTTGGCGTTCGGCTTGGAAGAATCGGACATTCAGAAGTTGGAAGAAACCGGTGAACCGAAGAAAACGTTGGAGATTCTTGCACCGTTCGACGGAACCGTCATAAGCCGAAACGCTTATGAGGGGCAGTACGTTGATGCGAATTCACATCTGTTCGACCTTGCCGATTTATCGGTGCTGTGGTTTGTGTTCGATGCGTATGAAAGCGATTTACCGTTATTGAAGATGAATCAAAAGGTTTCGGTAACGTTGAACTCATTGCCGAACGAAACGGTTGATGCGCCGATTACGTTTATTGACCCGACGCTGAACGAGGAAACACGGACGGCAAAAGTGCGGGTGGTGCTGCCGAATCCGCAGCGGCGGATTTTGAACCGTCAAACGGCAAACGGTTTGGTACATATCGAATGGCACGAAGGACTGTTGATTTCCCGCAGTGCCGTTCTTTACACGCGGGAAAAGCCGGTGGTGTATGTTGCGGTTAACCCCGGCGGCTTACCGCACGGAAATACGGATTATCAGATTCGGGAAATTGCCGTCGGACAAACCGGCGATAACGATGTTGAAGTTGCCGCCGGTCTGAACGAGGGCGAAAACGTTGTCACTCAGGCGGCGTTATTGATTGACAGTCAAGCGCAGTTGATGCGTATCGTCAGCACCGGAGACTTGTCTCCGCAAAAAACGCAGCACGGCGGAACAAGTTCTGCTGTTAATGTTGTTAATGCCGTGCTGCCGGATGATTTTATCACGTCCGTTCTTGGCATCACATCGGCGTTGTCGGCGGACAAACTCGATGATTACAATGCCGCGCTGCCGAAGGTTTTAGAGGAATTGACGAAAATGCCGGAAGAGGTTCAGAAACAGTTGGAACCGTTTGCATCAAAATTGAAAACGGGTAAAACATTAAAGGAAGTCCGTGTGCCGTTTGAGCCGTTCAGCAACGCGGTTGCGGATGTTGTCCGAGCACAGGAATCCGGCAAACGGCAGGCGTTTATTTTTCAATGTCCGATGTCGCCGGTGCTGGGGACGGCACGGTGGATTCAGGAGAAAAACGGCGAAACGTTGAATCCGTTTTTCGGCGAAGAAATGCTGAATTGCGGAAGCGAAATTGAATAACCCCCCTATTGCGATGAAACCGATTTTTACACTGTTGTTTTGTGCGCTGGTGTTCCCTTGCTTGACGCTGCGGGCTGTTGCGGCAGAGCGTCCTTATGAAATGAGCAATGCCGGTCGGAATGTTAATCCGAATCCGCCGCTTATCAATTTTGAAAACATCACCGGCTGGACGGTCGAAACCGTTGAAAGCGAAGCGAAGTGGGAACGTTCCGCCGAGCAGCGGATTTGGGGCGAAGGTGTCGGCAAACTGACGTACAAAAACGTTCAAAGTGAACAGCGAAAAACTCCGGTAATTACATTGAAAGCACCACAACCGGTCGCAATTCCGATGCCGTTTGACTGCGTTGACCTTTGGCTTTACGGTAATAATTGGGCGTGGGAATCGGACAATTCAACGCCGCGGGTTCGGGTTGATGCTCTTTTAAGAGCGGGGGACGTAAGTCCCCTGAATATCGTCAAAGTACATCTCGAAACAGTGCGGTGGAAAGAATGGTTTCTCATTCACCGCAAACTTTCACCGGAGCAAATTAAACTGCTTGGGGACAAACCGGTGTTCGTTGGTTTTGAAATTCACGGCGGGGGGAACAAGGATTTTCGGACGCTGTACTTCGGCGATTTATCGTTTTACAAAGAAGAACTCAAACCGCTGACTTATGAACCGCGACCGCAGCGTCCGATTACATTGCCGAAAGGACAAACGACAGGAACTAACACCGGCGCAAACACCAATACGGGCAAATTGCCGTTTCCGAATCGGGAAGAGACACTCTTGCCTACCAATGTTTGCAAAGAGTTTAAGAACTCGGTCGATAAGAAAGATGAAACCGTTTCGCTGGAATACAACGGCACAGACGGGAAACTTGTTTG
>JAISJZ010000047.1 GCA_031261125.1 Planctomycetaceae bacterium
GATGAAGGCAGTATCAAGCGGGCGGCAACCCACGTCAAGTCCCTCGGCGGGTCGCTTGCTATCATTGACAAACGGCGTACCGGTAACAGAGTGGAACAGGCGAATTTCATCGGCGGTCCCATTGAAGGTAAAATAGCGGTGATGTTTGACGATATGATTAGCACCGGCGGTTCCATCTGCGGTGCGGCTCATCTCGTTAAGAAGCACGGAGCGGAAAAAATTTACATCGGTGCGACGCACGGTGTTTTGTCCGGCAATGCCCTGGAAAATATCCGCAACGCTCCGGTCGATAACATTTTATTGACCGACACGATTCCGCAAAAAGAGGACTTGTTCCAGAATTTGAAAGTGTTGAGTGTTGCCCCGCTCCTTGGCGAAGCCATCCGCCGGATTCACAGCAACGAATCCGTCAGCAGATTGTTCCGCGACCGGGATATGCCGTTCTGGGACGGAAAATAAGTTACTTACTACTGACTTACCAATGTCTGACAAATTAAAACTCGCCCTTGCCGATTGCGATGAAGACACCGCAATGGCAGCCATTGACGAATTAGAACAAGCCGGTATCGCGGCGGAACAAATAGTTGCCGTCTGTAACGAGGGTATGGGACTGCTCGGTCAGCGGTTCGATGAAGGCGAAGCGTTCATTCCCGACTTGATGTTCGGCGGAATGTTGATGAAAAAGATAATGGAACGGCTGACACCGAAACTGTCCGGCAAAACGGATTCCGTACAAAAAGCCGGCAAAGTCATTATCGGTACAGTACAGCACGACGTTCACGACATCGGTAAAGACATAACGGCAATGGTGTTTCGCGGCAACGGTTTCGACGTGATTGACCTCGGCGTTGATGTACCGCCGGAGAAGTTCGCGGCGGCGGTGCAAGAGCACAAACCGGATGTGGTCGGTTTGAGCGTCTTGTTGACTACTTGCTATAAATCGGTGCAGGAAACGATGGATGCTCTGAACAAAGCCGGTTTGCGGGACACGGTGAAGATTTGCATCGGCGGTGCGGCAGCGAGCGAGTTGGTGGCGCAGCGCACCGGTATTGATTTTTACGCCAAAACCGCCGTCGAAGGGGTGAACTGGGCGAAGAAATGCATTTAGTACAATGCGTACAACATTTTACGACCGGGCAGCGGCAATGCTGCTTGCCTTACTGATTCTGTTTGGAACCTGCGTTGCCGTCCTGCTGGGACTTTATCTTTCGTCGCAGGTTTTCGGACGGACGCTTGCCGTTCCCGTAGCACTTGTTCCTGCCGGCGACGGCGGCGGTACCGGTGAAGCCGATGAAGCCGACCCGAACGTAACCGAACCGGGAATGGAAGCCGCTGAAGATAGGGAAACATCGCCGGAGGATTCGCTGGAATCTGTTGTCGATATTATTTCAACGAATCCGGCGTTCCATTCTGCTGTAACGGTACCGGACGATGCGTTGTTGATTCCCGGCGGCAAGCGGGGCGACGGCAGAGTCCGCGGCGACGGCAACGGTGCCTCCGGCAGAATCCGGCGTTGGGAAGTTAATTTGCTGCGGGACGCGTCGGTCGATGAATACGCCAAGATGCTGGACTTTTTCGGCATCGAATTGGGGATTTTGAAACCCGGCGGGAAAGTGATTTACATTTCGCAACTCTCCGCGGTGAAACCGGTGGTACGGGAGGGAAACAGTGCCGACGAACAGCGGTATTATTTAACGTGGCTCAAAGGCGACAGTGAAAATGCCGATAGAGAACTTCTTGACAGAGCGGGTGTTGACCATCGGGGAAAATTGGTAATTAAATTTTTACCGGCAGAGTTGGAGAATGACCTTGCGGCGCAAGAGCAGCAGTTTGCTAAAGAACGGCTGAACGATGTCCGCGGTTCATTCTTCCGCGTTGACAACGCCGGCGGTAAATATAAGTTCGTTCTGTATAATCAACTGTATCAATAAAACGATGTACCGCATTTTTTTCCTGTTTTTAACATTCTGTGTTCTCCATTTTTCTTTCTCCGTTTTTGCGGCGGATTGGACGTACTACCGCGGCGATGAACAAGCAACCGGCTGCGCTGCGGCGAAACTGCCGGACGAATTCAAAACTGTTTGGAAATATCAATTCAAGACCGGCTGGATTCAGGCAACCGCCGTCATTGCCGACGGAACGGTCTTTACCGGTTCAAGCGACAACGGTATGTCGGCATTTTCCCTGAAAGACGGCAAACTTTTGTGGAATTATCCCGTCGAAACCGGCGTGATTGCCCCCGCGGTCTATTTCAACGGATTGCTTTTTTTTGGCGATTCCGACGGATTTTTGTATGCCGTTGACGCATCAACGGGTAAAGAACGCTGGAAGTTTCAGGCAAAAGGAACATTCGACAATAGTCCGAACATCGACCAAAAAACAAGCCGGGTGTTAATCGGTTCGCAGGACGGAACGCTCTACGCTTTGGATGCCGCAACCGGCAAACCGGCGTGGGAATACAAAGCGGACGACCAAATCCGATGCTTTCCGGCTATCGTCGGGCGGAAATGTTTTGTCGCCGGCTGCGATGCAAAATTTCATATTGTTGACATTGATAAAGGGACCGCCGCTGCGAAAATCGAATTAGAAGCACCGACCGGTTCGACACCGGCGGTCTGGAACGACTATGTTTTCTTCGGAACCGAAGGCAACGAGTTTCTCGCCGTTGATTGGAAGAAAGAAAAAATTGTTTGGCGGTACAAAGCGAAACAGGCGTTCCGCAGTCCGGCGGCGTGCAAAGACGGCTTGGTTATCGTTTGCGGAATGGATAAGGCAGTCCGCTGTTTTGCAGCGGCAACAGGCGAACAGCGGTGGGAGTTCCGAACGAAAGGACGGATGGAAGAATCCGGTGCGTTGATTGCCGGAAACCGGGTTTATGTTCCGTGTTCTGATTCTTTTTTGTATGTTCTTGATTTACAAAACGGGGAGAAGGTCAATGCTGTTGAGTTGGGCGGCAAACTTCGGGCGTGTCCCGCAACGGATGGAAAACGAATTGTTATCGGCACCGATGACGGAACGTTGTTCTGCTTGGAAAGAGCAGAGAATTAGACGTGCCATTTTGCCTAAATTGATATATTTGCTGCCCGTATCAAAAAATTTTCCTGATTTTATTGTATTTTTCGCTGTATAACGCTTGCAAATAGGGTTGATTATTGTATCATAACCGTATTAGCGGAGTGACTGACCGCGGAAATCATATCGTTGGGAGACAAAATTTAACCGCTAAAAATTGCCGTGCTTCAGGTTAAACGCTTTCATAT
>JAISJZ010000074.1 GCA_031261125.1 Planctomycetaceae bacterium
GCCGGCTCAAATCGTCGGTCGGTACCAGCGAACCGTCGCCGACACATTGCTTAATCCAATCGGACGAGATGTGTTCGATGTAGGATTGACCGGCTTTGAGTTTTTTAACTTTTTCGGAATCAACATCAAAACCAAGCGTTTTGAATCCGCCCTTGATGTAAGCGTGAATCAGCGGCAGCCCGACGTAGCCGAGACCGATGATGCCGATTTTGGCGGTTTTATCGGCAATTTTCTTTTCGAGGGAAGCAAAAGCGGTCATCTGTTTGTCTGAAAAGGAAAGGATGAGAGGTATTCATAAAACGAAAACAGAATTATAACACAGAAACAACGGGAAGGGAAGAGGTTGACAATGTTCTTGCAGGTCTGTTATATTCTGGGGAGTTCCTGAAAACTCCTCAACAAAAAGAAAATAAAGAATAATCCCCCCCTTTTTCATCTTTTTTTGAGTAGAAAATTTTTTAGAAGTATTCCCCTGTCCTATTTTGACGGCGGTAAGATTTCCCTCCGATTTACTACGACTATGCCGGTTTCCGTTAACTCCAACGATTTACAGTTGATAATCGACGCACTGCCTGATTCGGTGTTTGTTGTTGATAAAAATTTTGTTATACAACAGGTTAATCAGTCCACTAAAAAATCCTACCGTGATGTTCCGAGCATCGAAGGACAGTACTGCCACATTCTTTTTATGCACAACGGGACGGTTTGCAATTTCTGTCCCGTAAAAAAAGTGTTCGAGACAGGACAAATCGCCCGCAGCAGTTGTTTTAATCCTACGACCAATACTTATCTTGAATTAACCGCCACACCGCTCAAAGACCCGCAAACCGGAGAAATCATCGGTGCGTATGAATCGTGCCGGAATGTGAACAAAGAGATTCTTGAAGAGAAGAAACGAATTGAAAGCGAAAAATTCGCGGAAAATATCCTTGCCGCTGTTACGGATATGATTTTCGTCATTGACCGGAATTATACAATTATTAGATCGAATCCGGTTTATGAACGTGTGATGAAGAAATTTATGCCGATTGTCGGGAAAAAGTGCCATTTTCTTGCCGGTTATCCCGATGAACCGTGTCCTGATTGTCCGGCGATTGACGTTTTTATTACCGGCGAGGACTCTCCGACAGTCATTCATCACCACCCCGGCGACGGCGAAAACCAGCCGTACATTAAACATTACGCCCGACCGGTAAAGGATGTTAACGGCAACGTTATTGCCTGCATCGGCGTTTCCAGCGATGTTACGAAACAGGAAGAGCAAAAGTTGGAGTTAATGCGTTCACGGGACGAACTCGATAAACGGATTATCGAAAGAACCGGCGAATTACAGCGGGAACGCAACTGCCTCCAAACGCTCTTGGAAATATCGCAGATGTATGATAAACCGGAGGAGGAACTCATTGATTTCACGCTTCGAAAGAGCATTGAATTGACGCAAAGCGAATCCGGTTATATCACTTTCGTTAAAAACATTCACGGTCTCGATTTGCCGCTCAACGGGATTGTCCTCGGCAAAGTGCAGGACTGCCTTATTCGTCTTGACCCGAACCGCACATCGCCGCTGCACCTTTCGCCGGTGTTATCGGAATGTGTCGTCAAAGGCGAACCGGTTATCACCCAATACACGGACAGCCGCAGACCGGACAGCGGCTTTCCGCCGGGACACGTTCCTATTAAATCGCACGTCAATTTGCCGATTAAAAACGGCGGCGAAGTTATCGGGCTGCTGGGTGTCGGCAATAAACAGGAACCGTACAACGGCACCGATATTCAGCAATTAACGCTGCTGGGGCAGGGTTTGGAGGCAATCCTGCACCGCAGGTCGCAATCTGCCGACATTTATAAAGCGAAGAATGAAGCCGAAAGTGCAAACAAAGCGAAAAGTGAATTTCTCGCTCATATGAGCCACGAAATCCGCACGCCGCTTAACGGTGTTATCGGACTTTCCGATTTACTTCTCGGTACGCAACTGGCACCGAAACAACTGGAATACGCTCAACTGATTAACGATGCCGGTAAATCGCTGCTCTTTCTCGTCAACGATATTCTGGACTTCTCCAAAATCGAAGCGGGAAAGTTGGAACTCGACATCGAAAAATTCGAGTTACCGATGGTGCTGCAAACGGTCTTCGGTATTCTTGCGTCCCGCGCTGCCGGAAAACAACTCGAACTGAACACGTTCATCAGTAAAAACGTCCCGTGTTCCGTTGAAGGCGATGCCGGCCGGATTCGGCAAATCCTGCTGAACCTCATCAGCAACGCCATTAAATTCACCGAAAACGGCGGTATCCGCGTCAATATAACGGTTGATAGTATTAACGGCGTTAACGTGATTCTCCGTTTTGAAGTTGCAGATACCGGTATCGGAATTCCGCCGGATAAAATGGACCGGCTGTTCAAAGCGTTTTCACAAATTGACGCATCGGCGAACCGCATTTACGGCGGCACCGGGTTAGGTTTGGCAATTTCAATGCGGCTCGTCAAACTGATGGGCGGCGAAATCGGCGTAAAAAGCGAATGGGGCAAAGGGTCGAACTTCTGGTTCCTCATACCGTTCGGCTGCGACCCGGTCATTGCGAAATGTTTGGAACATCCCGAATGTCAGCATTTTCTTCGTTGTGCGTACTTCGACGAAAAGGGATGCACCGGAATTTATCATCGGGAGGTTACAGGTATTTATTTCCTCAAAGGACGGCGGGTCCTGATTATTGACGATAATTTTTCGCAGCGGACAACGATTCATCAGCAACTTGCCGATTGGGGGATGGTTTGCACGGATTGCAAATCCGGTACCGAAGCAGCGCAGGAAATGCTCAAAGCACGGGAGCAGCATCTGCCGTTTGATTTGATTGTTCTCGACAGCACGATTGATGCCCCGAAACACCGCAACAGCGGTTTGGTTTGGGCAAACGCAATGCAGCAGCAGACGGATTCCGTGAAGTACATTCCGCAGGTCATCCTGTTGTGTCCGCTTTCCGAAGACCCGGATTTATCGCAACTTGAAGCGACCGGTGCGGAGACCGTCCGCAAACCGATGGACACATCGTCGCTGTTCAATGCGGTGATGAACCGGCTTCACGAAACGGAACGGTTGGCGAATCTTGATTCAGGGATTATGACGCTCACAGAACATCAGCACCGCCGAAAACGCCGGCAGCCGCCCCCGGTCGGAGTTCATTATTTATCGCCGCTCGCCGGTAAGATACATATCTTGATTGCAGAAGACAATAAAATTAACCAAATCGTTGCCGTTAATCTGTTGAAAGAGTGCGGTTTCAGTTGCGATACGGCAGCAAACGGCACAGAAGCAGTCGATAAGGTACGCACCGGCAGTTACGATGCCGTACTGATGGATTGTCAGATGCCCGGAATGGACGGATACGAAGCAACAGACCTAATCCGTAAGTGGGAAGAAGCAATAGGAAAAAAACGTTTGCCGATTATTGCGCTGACGGCAAACGCTACGAAAGAAGACATCCAAAAATGTTTGGATGCCGGTATGGATGCGTATTGCAGCAAACCGATTGACCCGAAAACACTGGTCGGTCAAATCGAACAATGCTGCGGAAAATAACGCCTACTTTCTCGGCAGTTCATTGGCACCGGGCGTTACCTTGTCAATGTTCGGCATTGTATCAATGTCGAACCGTCTGACCGACCATTCAACAAGTTCCCCGATGCGGCGGACATCTTCCGTCTTTTCCCAATAGTTGTCATTGTGTCCGAACGGCGAATAGGCGACCCGTCCTTTGCCTTCGGTACGCACCCAACTGGCAGGAAACGGCGGGCGTTCGTAATCCTTGCCCTTCATTTCTTTCGTTTCCTGAATAAGTAGAGCGTGAATGTCCTTGTTGTACTCCTTGTTTGTGTACCATTCTTCCCAAACGGTGATGGCTTTTCCGGCATCTTTCAGATACGGCACTTCGGCAGGCAGCACTACGGATACCGTTGCGGTCTGCTGCTCCCCGTGTCCGCTGAACCGTGCGCCGATGAACCGGGTATAAAGGTCAACACCGTCCGCCGCCTTCTGTCTGCAATGGCTGTCCGTTGCCGCGTGAATACCGACGAAGCCCTTGCCGCCGTTGACTGCCGCAATCAATTTCCGCAATCCTTCGCCGGATACCGGTTTTGCCTTATCGTTCTTGGAACCTTTTTCTTCTTCCAAGTTGCCGGACGTGTAAAAAATGAACCCGCTGTACTGCGACAAGTCGCCGTCGAAAACGCCGCCGTTCTGCGTTTCGGCAAGTTCAATGTTCTTGCCGGCGAGGTATTTTTTCAACGCTTCGCCGCAGAGTGTTGTTCCGTCCGGTCGAAGTTTGACGGGACCGTGTTCAAATCCCTGCGACCGGGAAAAGAACAGGACTTTATCCTTTTTTGCCTCTTGGGCAAACGCTCCGAATGCCAGTACCGCGGCACAGACAACGGTCAGTGCCGACAACAAAAAAAATCGCCGTTTCATAAAAAACAAAAGGGTGAGAGGTGGGAGGTTGACTATAATTCGATGCCGGTGCGCAGGACTTCCTCAACAAACGGATTACCGGTCGTTAAGTCCGACGTTGCAAAACCGTTCGGTTCAATGTAAATGTCTTTATCGTATTTGCACTTCAACTGATGCAGTGCAATAAGCGCATCCAAATGTGATATGTTCTCGAAAGCAGGCGAAAAGAAGCACAAATCGACATCGCTGTCCTGATGCGGCGTACCGTGAGCGTATGAACCGTAAAGATAAATTTTATCGACAGGATACACGGCTTTTACATCAGCAATGTACTGTTGAACTAATCCTTCGAGGGGGCGAAAGTCATCAACCATTGTACTATTTCCTTGGTTTTGTCGAGTTGGACCTCGGCAAATTGCTTATCAGTTGCTGCACTCAATTTTTCCTTATAGTTGGCATAACGGTTGTTAAGGTAATAGGAAGTCAGCACAGCAAAAAAATCTCTTTTCTCTTGGTCAATTTCAATCGGCACTTTATCCGAAAACCGCGACAGCAGTTGGTTAATATCGTGCAGTTTCGGTGCTTCTGTACCGGTGTAATAGATATGCAGTCCTTTCACAAGTTTTTCAACTGTCTGCTGACACATAAAAACGACATACGTCCAACGTCCGCCGTTGTACATCACATCGGCACTGTCCAAATCGTACTGAACGCGGTCGAGCCAGTATTCAAACTTTTCTTCATTCGTCATACCGGAATTGTATCATAAATGCGGCTGAACTATACAAACCGCAGCAGGGCGTACTTCTTTTTTCCGCTGCGGAGAACAAGCACTGTTTCGCTCGCCAAGTCCGAAATGGTGAGTTTTGCGTCAATGTCCCTGACGTTCATATTATTCACATAAGCACCGCCTTGCTGAATCAACCGCCGGGCTTCGTTCTTGGTCGGCACAAGCACCGCCGCTAACAATGCTTCCGTCAGCGGCAATCCGTCTTCCAATGCCGTCCGCGGCAATTCCTTTGACGGAACATCAGCAAAAATCGCCCCCAGTTGGACATCGTCCAAACCGGCAATTTCTCCGCCGAAGAAAATCTGCGTTGCCCGCTGCGCCGCCGCCAACCCCTCTTCGCCGTGAACAATTCTTGTGAATTCGTCCGCTAACCGCTTTTGTGCAATCCGCTTTTCAGGGGCGGCAAAATGTTCGGCTGCCACGGCGGCGACTTCATCCTGCGTCAAATCGGTGAAGATTTTCAGCACCTTTTCGACATCGGCATCCTCTGTATTAACCCAGTATTGGTAAAATTGGTACGGCGGGGTCTTTTCCGGGTCGAGCCACAACGCTCCGCTTTCCGTTTTGCCCATCTTTTTGCCATCGCTTTTCGTAACCAACGGACTGGTCAAGCCGTACAGTTGCGGCACGCCGACCTTCCGACCGTATTCGCAGCCGAGCGTGATGTTGCCCCATTGGTCGCTCCCGCCGATTTGCAGTTCACAGTTGTACGTCCGGTGCAGATGAACGAAATCGTAGGACTGCAATACCATATAGGAAAATTCAGTATAACTTAAACCGTTACCGCCGTCTTCAAGACGTGATTTAACGGAATCTTTCGCGTGCATTATATTAACGGAGAAATTTTTTCCGACATCACGCAGGAATTCGATAGACGACATCGGAGCAATCCAATCATAATTGTTGACTAAAATTGCTCCGCATTCCCTATCGTCAAAATCGAGAAACCGCCGCATCTGTTTCTTAATCGACAGGACATTGCCGAAAATCTGGTCGAACGTTTGCAGGTTCCGTTCGGCACTTTTGCCGCTGGGGTCGCCAATCATACCGGTCGCACCGCCGATGAGGGCAATCGGGCGGTGTCCGAACTTTTGGAACCGCCGCAGGTTCAACAGCGGCAAGAGATGTCCGACGTGGAGCGAGTCCGCCGTAGGGTCGAAACCAGCGTAAACCGTGCGGGATTTCTCCATTAACCATTTTGCGATATTGGCATCATCGGTCGTCTGATAGACCAGTCCGCGCCAAGCGAGTTCAGTGAATATGTCTTTCATAACGAAAAAAATACCATACTGCCGATTATTATTCAACTGCCTCTACACAAAACGCCGATAAAATCGGTATAGCCGTGTATATGCCGGTACGTTTTCGGACAAAACCGGCAGAAAAAGGAAACAGTTCAGTACATTGAGGTACGCAAAACTATGTCTCTATCAAAATCGAAAGCATTTTTGACGGGAGTCCTGCTCGCAGTTCTTTTAGCGGTCACCAGTTCGGCAATGGCACTGGACGGAATGCGTCTTTGGAAACCGTATCAACCTGAATCCTTCGGCGGCGGTCGGCGGTCAAATGACGGCGTTTACGGCTCTATCGAGGCAATCCTGTGGAAAGTGGACGGACCTCACGGCGTAGCCCAGTATGTACCCGATTCCGACAGAAAGGTAACGACCGAAACACCAGCGGCTAACGGCGGGGTAGCAACATCGACGACGCTTTGGAAATTAAACGGTGATTTGGAGCGTTTCTCATTGGGACTGCATACCAATTATTTGGATTCCAATTTCAGGACGGGTACCCGGCTTGTTGTCGGCAACCGGAGGGGGCATCACGGCTGGAAATTTTCCGGCTACGGATTATCCGGTCTCGGCGGAACGTTATCGTCGTCCGACGGACTTGATTGGAGCGAGGGCGGCGACATTCACGACCCGATTATCTTGAACCCCGGCGGTACCAGCAGTGCGAGTACGAGCGGCGGACTTCAAGTTTCATCTTACTCATCGGGTGAAATTCGTATGTACTCTCAATGGTTGAACATAAAAGAGAAGCGAGTCAGTGTTAATTCAAAAACCAACCTTATCAATCTGGATTTGGCGTACACTTACAGGGCGCATCCGTTCAAATGGGGTAATTTGGAATTTGAAGCCGGTGCAAAATACTTCGACTTTTATGACAAACTGCGGTTCCAAGACGAAGGACGGAACAATGTGTATCGGTATATGAACTGGGAGGGTATTGTTTTCGGCAGCGACTCCGACGACGGTGAAGCAGTCGTATATTACGGTGATGATTCGGGAAACCTCGTTGTAAGCGACATCACGGATATTGATATGGACGACGATTTAGAGCCGTTAGAGTTGAGCATTACAAACTACAACGCCCGGAATGTGCGGAACAGAATGTTGGGTCCGAACATCGGATTCAATTTTACCCGTCAAAATCAGCGTTGGACATTCGGTGCCGGGGCTAACTTTTTCGCCGGCATCAATAATCAGTCGTTCCTGTTCAACGAGTATTCTACGGTATCGTTCAGTGAAGTGGATGATGACAACAATGATAATAATACCGGTTCTATACCGGACGAAATTTCCCGCCGTCAGTTGCTGGCATTGCAGTTGTTAGGCGAAAAAAGCGGCGGACTGCTTTCCAAAACGGTCTATCACCGAAACCGTACTGTGTTTTCGCCCGGTGTTGCCCTGCAATTCTCCGCAAAATGGCAGTGGACGGATGCTGTCGGTATCAGAGCCGGTTTTGATTCAACGATATTTGACCACGTTGCCAGAGGCAGTGATTTGCAAATTACACGGATTATTCGGGATTCCGGCGGTGCCAACGAAAGCAGCCGGTACGAATACGGTTTGCGTTCCAAAGGCGGAACGGCAATTATGTACGGTGTTAATTTGGGATTAGAATTTCAGCGTTAGGAAGCCAAAGGCAGACCGGCAGCGAGCGGGAAACACAGTTTCCCGCTTTTTTTGAAAAATTTATCTGGTTGTAAAAAACGATGTCAATTATCTGGGACACCGAAAAAGATAAATGGTTAAATCAAAAACGTGAGTTATCATTTGAACCGTTTGTTGATATTATTTCAGCCGGACAGTATGCCGCTGACATAGATAACCCGGTGAGAGGCGGACAACGACTTTACATCATAAACTATGAGGGTTATACTTATGCCGTTCCTTACATCAAAGACGGGCAGGGGAACACTATTTTGAAAACGGTTTATCCCAGCCGGAAATACAGAGCAATTTATGGAGAGACAAAAAATGATTAAAGAGCCGATATTTAATCTTGACGATTTTGAACAGGAAATTGAAGATGCCGCTGAATTTTCTGTTCCGGTTGGTGCAGAAGAAGACCGTGCAAATCGTGCGGCATTGCGGGAGTATAATAAGCCCCGTACCGTATCGGTAACCGTTGCCGGTTATGCTTGGGACCAATGCCGGATGAAAGGCAGTTATAAAGGGCAAACACCGGAAGAATTTATGGCATCGGTCATTCACGCTTATACCAGCGGTAAAATAATGACCGAAGAAGAAGTTCACGAAATATGGCTCGACCATAATCCGCAGTGCCGGCATAGACAAGCAGGATAAATGGGGCGTTCGACCGCGCCGTGCAGACCCGTTATGCCGCTAAAGGGAACCTCTAACAACTCATAACTTTATAGGAAGTTTTTTTTACGCGGCAGATTTGCGAGTTTTTTTCTTAAAACATTGCGGGAATGAGGATTTGTTTTTTCCGTCCTGACGGCTGATT
>JAISJZ010000110.1 GCA_031261125.1 Planctomycetaceae bacterium
GGGGGGGGTAAAACGCGGTTTCACGCTTGTTGAACTTCTCGTCGTTATCGCCATCATCGGTGTTCTGATTGCCCTGCTCTTGCCGGCGGTGCAGGCGGCACGTGAGGCGGCAAGGCGGATGCAATGTACGAACAACCTCAAACAGTACGGACTGGCGGTTCACAACTTTCACGATACCCGGCAAGGACTGCCGCCGTCCTGTATCGGCTATATCGGTACGGAATCACCGGCAACGACAGATGCCCAAAAACACGGCAGGGCTTCGTTTTGGGTTTTTATCCTGCCGTTTATGGAACAGCAATCGCTGTATGATTTTGTTTCCGAAAAGACCAACTCTTTTTCGCTCGGCTGCAACGGAACGAATCTTTGGAACTTTGCCAGTGCAACGGCAGCGGAGCGGGATACCTATCAATCAACGCTCGGTTCGGTTAGCGTGTTTCTTTGTCCGTCGCGGCGCGGTGAGGCGGGAAGTTATCTCGGCAAGACCGACGCACAGGATTCCCAGCGGATTTATGGTCCGCAAGGCGATTATGCGATTCTCGTCGGTCGGCAATCGACCAGTTGGTCGAATTGGCTGCAATATCAAAATGCAACGGATACGAATATGACGGACGGTCAGCGCGGGGCGTTCCGTACCGTTGTTTGGCAGGGAAACAACCCCTTAAATTGGACGTTGCGGGACAATTTTTCGTGGATGAGCGACGGGACATCGAATCAACTGCTTATCGGCGAAAAACTGATTTACTTTGATGCTATCGGCGTTTGCCGTGATGCGGCAGCAGCGAACCGTCCCTACGTCGGCGACTGTTCGATTTTTGCCGCCGGTGAATGGAAGACGATTCCGACAGCCCGCTCGTTCAATGCCCATATCGAAAACAACTATAAGAAGGCACCGAAAGACGCATATACCGAAACTTCCGCCCAATGGGGCAGCAGTCATCCGGGCGTTGTCAATTTCCTTATCGGCGACGGTTCGGTTCGGGCGTTGTCCGTAACGATTCCGACCGGCGTGCTGACGATGACCGATTCAAACGGTTCCGCCGGCAACAACGGAACGCTTAACGTCGATTCGATATTGGCGAAACTCGGCAATGTGAACGACGGCAACAACGTTTCGCTGCCGTAATTCACCGTTTAGCCGCCGCTTCAGCGGCGGTGTTTCTACCCAGACATTCAAATAACAGGAGTATCCCAATGAAGAAATATGCTTTTACCCTTGTAGAATTGCTCGTTGTCATTGCCATCATCGGAGTTCTGATTGCCTTGCTTTTGCCGGCGGTGCAGGCGGCGCGGGAAGCGGCACGCCGGATGCAGTGTACGAACCACGTGAAACAAATCGGCATTGCGGTTCACAACTTTCACGATGCCCGGAAAGGGCTGCCGCCGGCAACCATCGGCTGGAGGCACTCTTCAACCGACCCCGCCGGAACGGACGGAGCAAAAAACACAGGACGGGCAAGTTTCTGGGTTCTCGTGATGCCGTACCTCGAACAGCAGCCGTTGTACGAACTCATCAGTACAAAGAGTAATTCCTTCGCGTGGGGATTGACGAACGATACGCTTTGGAACGCTTGCTCAGATGCCGAAAAACAATCGTTGTTGTCCGTGAGTTTTTATCTGTGTCCGTCCCGCCGCGGTTCGATGCAGCCGTTAGCAAGCAAAACGGCAACGGCAACAACGGGTATCAACGGGATTTTCGGTACGCTTTCGGATTACGCGATTGTACAGGGACGACAAACGCCGCATTGGTCGGGCTGGCTGCAAAACCAAGAACCAACGGATGACGCACCCGGTAATACGGATGCTTCGGCGAAGGATTCGGTAACATTGTCGAAAAGTCCGTTTCGGTGTGCGATATGGCAGGGCAACAATCCGGCGACGTGGAAGCCGCGGGACTCGTTTTCCCGAATGGCGGACGGAACATCGAATCAAATCGTTGTTGGTGAGAAACGGTTGTTTCAAGCAACGCTTTTTGATTGCCGCGCCAGTGCTGCAACCAATGCCGAGCGTTCGTACTTCGGCGATTGT
Organism: Planctomycetaceae bacterium; assembly: GCA_031261125.1. Classification (GTDB taxonomy): domain Bacteria; phylum Planctomycetota; class Planctomycetia; order Pirellulales; family Thermoguttaceae; genus WRKP01. Next base: position 2,029 of record JAISJZ010000110.1, read on the forward strand.
TCGGTTCTTCCCGGCGGAACGTGGGCAACGTATGGTAACAGTCGGTCATTCAACGCTCATTTCGGACCGGATATTAACCGGGATATTGTCGAAAATTTCACCGAAACCGGTGAACACTGGGGCAGTTCGCATCCGGGAATTTGTAATTTCCTGTTAGGCGACGGTTCGGTACGTTCTGTTTCGGTAACAACTCCGACCGGTTCGGCGTTCAGCGGCGGCAATAACGGCACCTACAATGCCGATTCGGTTATTGCAAAACTCGGCAACGTTGCCGACGGCAATTCGGTATCATTACCGTAAATTATCCATCACCCATTATCCTATTTAGTATGTACCGGTTTTCCATTGTTTTTGTGTTTAGTTTACTTCTGTGTTGCGGCTGCGGTTCCGGTCACGTCGGGCTTTCCGGCAAAGTGGTGTATTCCGACGACGGTTCTCCGATAACGTTCGGAACGGTGCTGTTTGCTACGCCGACGTTTCAGGCAAAGGGCGAAATCAAGAAAGACGGAACCTTCACAATGGGTTCCGTCGGTGCTGCCGACGGGTTGCCGCCCGGCAGTTATAATGTTGCTGTTCTCGGTTTTACCGAAGATGCGGGAGGCGACAAGATTTATTCTTATCTTGACCCGAAGTGGACGAGTCCGTCAACGTCAAATTTTTCTGTGAATGTCGAAAAAACAACGCGGAACTTGGAAATCAAAGTTGAGCGAAACCCGGAAACGCTCGAACAATTCAAGCAGAAAAAGTAAGTTTATATTTGAACAGCAACGGCGGAACGAATGTCCGCGGCGGGACTTGTCCCGCCGTTCGGCATTTGATAGAATCGCGGACGCTGCTGTAATTTTTTATAATTTTTGTAAGGGAGTGTTCACCTAAAGATAGCCATAAATTTCTGTTGGTACTGCTTGAAGACGTCGGGTATTGTCAACGCGTTCCAGAGCCGTAAGGTCAAATCGACCATCAATGGACTTTTTGAGA
>JAISJZ010000144.1 GCA_031261125.1 Planctomycetaceae bacterium
TTTTTCGGTGTTATTTCAGTTTTGTCCATCGGTTTTCTTTATCACCGAACGTTTGGTTCCGCTGGTTAATGAAATTGAAGATGCTCTGCGCTAACTTTCCGCCTGCTAAAACTTCGGCAAGCGGTATATCTGCCGTTGTTTCGCCGCCCTTGTCATCCTTCATTTTTTTCGTTGCCGGATAAGTAATAAGCGGGAACCGCGCCGCCGCTTTTTCGTCCTTGCTCTTTTCAATAAATGCTGTCCGCATCTTTTCGGCAAATTCTCCTGACAGCGTACTGTTTTCGGGTACCGCAAAAAAAACGGCGATGTCGTCTTTAACCAACTTGTTGTTAACCAAAGCAGCAAACGCCGGTGTCTTTTGTGTTTCATTCATTGCCGGGGCAATCAGCACCAGCGTTTTTGTGAATTTACCGGAGTCCTTACCGCTCCAATCTTGTGCCGCCTGATATGCCGCCAGCGCACAACTTCTTCCGGCACCGACAATCACTAACCGGTTCAAATTGGCTTCGCCGGCAACGTGAACCCGTTCCAGCATACTGCGCATCAGCGGCAAGTCCGCGGTGAACATCATTTGGTAGTCCTTTGACTGAAAGTCCTCGGCAAGGTAATCAACGAGTTTCGGCGTTGTCCGTGCCGGCAGCCGCTGCGGTACTTTCCCGTTCGGATTGTTCCCCGGCAACTCCGTTTTTTCGTACCGCTTATTACTTCTGCCGTGTCCCCGCAAATCCGGTGCCAAGACGGCGAAACCGTTGTTTGCCAGTAAGTCGGTCAACGGCAAAAAATCCTTACGGCTGCCTTTCTCATCGTGAAGAACGAGAACCGGCGTTGTTTCCCGGTCAGCATTGCCGTAGCAGTATGATGCCGAGTAGCGGACCGGCGACGGTTCACGCGTTATAAACCGGTCGCCTTCAAGGTCGGTGCTTTGTCCTTTTTTCGGCGATTCCTTTTTTGGTTTTGCCGGTCTATCGTCCGTATTCTTCTCTTGGGCACACAAAAATTGCGCCGCCGAAAACGCAAGAGTTAATCCTAAAAGATAAACGGCTGTTAAACGTAAAACAGAAATCATAGCGGCACTTCGTAAATGAAAAACAACAGAACGCTATGAATTTAACACAATGATTTTTACGAATCAATACATATTTTGCCGGATACCGGCGGAGAAGTATTCGAGGTCGCCGTACTTTTCCACAAGCCAATTCACTTTGGCATTCTCTTTTGCCGTCCTGAAATCCTTCGCCGTTGTGTCAACAAGTTTCAAATCATAAACATAACTGTCCATCAAGCCGGGCAGCAGCGTTCGGTACTCCTTCGGAACCGCCTTCGGTCTGCCCTTGTTAATATGAGTAATCAAATTCGTTACGCAACTGTTCCGCAACGGATGATAAAACTCCGGCTTTTGCGCCAATTTGTTCGCCCGCTGCAACGCATCAACAAACATCGTCCGCACTTCATTCGGTTCAAACTTCAACCGGTAAATGTGGACATCGTTTTTATTGACATCGGTTCCCAAGCGGATTAAGTCCCGCTCATCGGCGAAAACGTAAATCAACTCGAACTGCCGCAATGCGGAACCGAGAGCGTCGTATTTTTCGCCTTCTTCGTATCGTGCTTCAATCGACATACCCAGTTGACGGCTGTCGGCAAAACCGAAACTTGCCTGAACGTGGGCAAGACGCGGTGCGGCGTGAAACGGCACAACGATTAAGTCCAGCGTTCGGACATCATTGAGGTTAAATACGGCATCGTAATACCGCGTCGTATATTGGTCGGCGGACTCATATTTGGAGTACCGGATGTTTTTTACGGTAACGGTATTGCCGTTGAATTCGGCGGTTTGCAAAACGTTATGATTTTGCGTCCATTTCCGGTTGTTCGTCGGACGCAGTTCGTTCATCAAGTCCTGACCGAGATTCAGTACCGAAAAATTACTGTGCGGAACGGTTTGAATTTGCGGCGTTTGTACCGGTTTCGATGATTGAGCCAAACGTTCGACATCCACCTGCGGCGGTGCCGTCTTCGCCGGCTGTAAATCGGCAACGAGCAGATACGGATTTTTCGGTGCGCTGCGGTTCGGCAGTTTGCTTAAATCCCACGGCTGATTTACTTCGGCGGCGGATTGCGAGGTACGGGGAGCAGGGTATGGACTGCGGGCAGCAGGATACGGCGGACGCTGCTGCGGATACATCGGCGGCACAGCGCAGCCGGAGAATCCGGTCAGAAGGATAAGCAGTATAAAAAATGAATAAAAACGCATATTCACCGTTTAGCCCCGCCGATTGCAGCGGGTAGTGTTGCCGATAAACCGGACGTATCCTAGCAATGTTCGCAAAACCGTTCAAGAGCAATTTAGTGCAGGATACTTAATGTTTCTGCACCGACCAGATATAAAATCTTCGGCGAAACCGGCAGCGATTGCTCCGGCAAATTCACCGGAACCGGTTTACCGAACACGTCAAACACTCCCTTTAATCCGCTGCCGATTTTGACGGCAATATTCTTTTCCCCGTCCGGCGACCAGACCGCCCAAACCGGCGTGCCGTCCTTGTGCGTCCAATGCACAACGCAGCAGCCGTGCTGCTGCCAATCCGTTTTCGTGTCTATCGCAACACCGTCCGCAATGAATTTACCCAAAGCGGTAACGCTGTGATACGCCGGCTTCGGTTTCAAGTCCCGATGCGTTAAACCGAAATGTTCTTCCGGGTCAATGTTATCGTCTTCCGGTGCCTGTAATTCATACCAAATAAATTTTTCAATGCCGAACCGCAGCGACAGCAAAATTGCCTGCGGTGCGTAAACCGCCTGTTCTTCCTCCGATGCGAAAACATCGTGAACCATAAACGTATTCAGAATGTTTGCTGCTCCGGCAGCCGCTTGCACCGATGCCGGCAAAGCGGCGGTTTTGATTTCTCTGCCGTCAATACCGGCTTGTTTCAAAAGACCGGAAACGTTCCTGCTGATTCCGCTGGTGAGCGGCGGTGTCGGAAATCCCATTTCGGTTATCCAAATCCGTTTCGGTTTTCCGCCGTTGTACTTCGTTAACAGCGTTTGCAGTTGTTTGATGTCGTTTCCAAACCGGGACGATAACGTCATTGAACGGAATCCTGCCCGATAAGGATGAATACAGAACACATCAAAGGAATTGCTTGCTTGTTCTTGCAGCATTTCTTCGATGAACTTCATCGGCAGCAGTGCCGTTCCAGCCGAAAGAACCGTAATACCGGGGTCAATTTCTTTGATTTTTTTGTACGTTGCCGACAGCAGCGTTGCGTAATCCTTGCCGCTCGGATACCGCCAGAACCGTTCGATGTTCGGTTCGTTCCACACTTCCCAATACCGGATGGAATCCTTGTATCTTCGGACGGTTTTTTCTACATATTCCAGCCAATCGTCAAGGTGCTGATGTGCCGGTGCCGCCCAATCAACGCCGTGGTCGATGAGCAAGCCGAGGATTTGAAGCCCGTTTTGCTGCGTTTGTTTAACAATGTCATCGTGCGTATCAAACTTCCACGTTCCTTTTTCCGGTTCGATTCTGCTCCACGAAAAATCAGTGCGGACAAGCCGGAAACCGGCATTGTACATCAGTTCCAGGTTCTGCGGCATCTGCCGGTATTCACTGCCGCCCTGCAAGTGAGCGCACACTCCCAGCGGTGCATCGGTTTGAGCATAAACCGCAGCGGCAAAATATAGGACAACAAGAAAAATAATGTTCCGCATAAAAGGTTATTGAAAACAGCACAAGGTATGTTCCGCCGCCGGCAGCGTTTCCGGGTAATCGCTCCGGTTGTGCGAACCGCGTGTTTCTCTGCGTTTGACTGCCCCTTGCAGAACCAATTCGGCAACGGTCAGCATATTTTGAATCTCCCAGCCGTCCTGCGACGGGAACTGCTGCGCAAAAACGTACTTCTGCCAGCGTTTGACATCTTCCAACGCACCGGCTAATCCTTCTTCGTTCCGCACAACGCCGGCATTACGCCACAGCAAACTTTTCAGAGCGTTGCTGATGTCCGCGGTTAACGGCGGAACTTGCTCCGCCGTTGTATAAAGCGGTTTATTTTCAATCGGAACGACGTTGTATTCGTTTTCCCCATTGGCAGGCAGCGGGGAAAGATGAGAAGCCAGCCGTCCCGCACTTTCGCCGAACACCAACGCCTCTAACAAACTGTTTGACGCTAACCGGTTCGCTCCGTGAAGCCCGGTACTCGACACTTCACCGACTGCCCAAAGATTTTTCACCGTTGTCCGTCCGTCAATGTCCGTCAGTACCCCCCCCATCGAGTAATGCGCACCGGGACGCACCGGTATTCTGTCCTTCGCAATGTCGATGCCGAATTGTTTGCATACCGCCGCAATGCCCGGAAAGCGTCCATACAGCCAATCAGCGGGCTTATCCGTAATATCGAGAAACACGTTCGCCGAATTGGTCTTCTCCATTTGTTTGACGATACTTCGGCTCACCACGTCCCGCGGTGCCAGTTCCGCCCGGTCATCGTAATCCGGCATAAACCGGTGTCCTTTGCGGTCGTAAAGCAATGCGCCTTCGCCCCGCACCGCTTCGGAAATTAAACTTCGGGACGAACCGGCAATGTACAGAACAGTCGGATGAAACTGAACAAATTCAATGTCCCGAATCACCGCTCCGGCGCGGTACGCCATCGCGACACCGTCGCCGGTCGCGACTTCGGGATTCGTCGTTTCCCGATACAGTTGCCCGATTCCGCCGGTCGCTAAAATCGTCTGTTTTGCCCAAACGAGTTCCTTCTCATCGTGCTTTTTCCAATAGACAATGGTACCGGAACAAGTTCCGCCGCTGACATTCGTTAATAAATCCAGCGCAAACGTGTTTTCCCAAATGCGGACGTTCGGTCGGCTTTTCAACTCTTCGATAAGCGAACGCATTATTTCCCGACCGGTGGAATCGCCGTTGGCGTGAAGAATCCGGTTCCTGCCGTGTCCGCCTTCGCGCCCCAACAGCAATTCACCGCTGCTTTGTTTATCGAAATTGGTGCCGAACGAGAGCAGTTTTTCCACTTCGGAGTGACCGGCGCGGACAACTTTTTCAACGACACCGCGGTCGCACAATTCACCGCTTGCTTTCAGTGAATCGGCAATGTGTTCCCCGACGGTATCGTTTTTATCCCAAACCGCGGCAATTCCCCCTTGGGCATTCACACTGTTGGAATTTTCCAAGCCGTCCTTACATATAAGGAGAACCTGCTGCGATGCGTCAACGGCAAGAGCGGCGCGGACACCGGCAAGTCCGCCGCCGATGATTAACACATCGGTAAAAAAATGCGGATGCCGCTTCGGATGAAAAGGAACAAGATAGCGCATCTCTATTTCTTTTCCAGCAGGAACCCTTTGATAAAATAACCGTCGTCTTCGGAAACTCCGAACAAGCCGGACGGTCCGAAGTATCCCTTCACTTTGTCAAACTCCGGCAAATTTTTGCCGTCAATGAACGGCCGGCGGGAACCTTGACTGTCGTCCGGCGCAACAAGAGCGTTGAGGACTTTGCCGAGTACTGCCTGCGACTGCCCCATCTTGTTCTGCCGGACAAGTTCATACGTCGGCTGCAATGTTGCATCCGTTCGGGCAAAAAACTGAACGAAATGCGGCTTGTCCGTTATGCCGAACTGTTTGAAAACGCTGTGGACTTTCTGATAGTCAGCGCGATTGACAACCGATGTTTTCGGCTCGCTATCCACCCGGTCTAATACCGTTTGCAGATATTCTTTGTTGGTACTGACGAACAAACAGCCCTTCGCTACGGTGACCGCTCCGTCTGGAAATACCGGCGGCGCATCCTCTTCCGCTGCTTCTTCCTCTTTCGGTTTCGGTTTGCTGACGGACGGAGTTGGTGCCACTAAATCCGGTACGCCGGTCGGACCGGTCGGCGGAGCAATTCCTTCTTCTGCCGGCGCACGGTGCCAAAGAATGTAAGAGCGGTGTTTCGTTGACTGCATATCCGTATCATTCGCAAAGAGTTTCTTCAACGCATTGCGCATCGCTTCTTCTTTGTCTTTTTTTAATTCCACGGCAATCACGATGGACTCGCTCGCCGGTGTTATCGGCAACTGATAGTGCGACATTCCAACGGCGTGCTGTCCCAGATTGTCAATCACTTCTTTACGCAGGTTGATTTGCGGACCGTGCGGGTCTTCTTCGAGACCTTTAACGATGTCCGCCCAAACGCCCTCTTCGCCCTGCATCACAAGGGCATCGAACAACGAACCGAAGTTCTCGAAAATCGCGGCAGGGTCAACCCGCAGCATCGTACATCGGGCAGCATCCTCCGGCAGCCATTTCGGCGGCTCAAAACCGGTACCGTCAGGAAAAACCAGCATCCGCATCGCCAATCGGTACGGCTTCTTTGCATAAACGAAAATCCGATAAACGGACTCCTTGTCTTCGGATTTCAGATTGACCGTTCCGCCGATACCGTGAACCGCATCGAAGCCCTGCTGCTTGAGAACCGTAAAAACCGACGGTTTATCCTTGCGTTTTTCCGCCAGCGGACTGCGAAGCAGAACCCGAATGGATTCGCCGTAGTCCAGCGGGTCAATAAACCAAACAATTTGCGGTTTCGCCCCTTCCGGTAAATCCTTTTGACACCGGTTCACCACTGTCTTGAATCCTTCGGTGCCGGCGAGCGAATTTTTGGACGAATCGCTTACCCTGTCCGCAATCAGTTGAACCAAATGCAGTTGGTCGGAAACGATTAAATAATCGTCTTTGGTAAGAAAATACGCTTTGCGTTCCTCTTCCTCTGCGGCGGGCTTTTCTTTGTTCTTATCGGTATTCTTGTCTTTTGCGTCTTTTATTTTTTTTTCGGCAAACTGCGGCGGAAACGTCAACACAGAAACGTCCAAATCCTTGTATCTGACGGTACCCTTTTTAACGCCGTTGCTTTCCAGTTTTTTGAGCAGTTTGTCCCGGTACGTTTCTGCTTCTTTCCGCCGGTCTTTAATGTCCATCAGAAAAACATAACCGGGAATTTTATCGGGAATCGCAATCATACCGGCAGCAACTTCGCCGGACGGCAGTCCGGTGATGCCGTCGAGTGTCCAGCCGAAGCGGTCTTCAAGCCGTTGACTGATTTGTTCCCGTACATCTTTTTTGAACGCATCCATTACCGGGTCGCTCATCAACGTTCCGATTTGCGTTTTCCGCCATTGTTCGCCGAGTTCTTTCAGATTGCGAATCACGAAGAATCCCTTGGTCGAGTCAGGGAAAATCTTTTCCGAAACGGTTTGGGCGGACACCGGGAGTGTCAGGGCAACCGAAAGGAAGAGCGGTAAAATACGGAAGAACATCGTGTTCATAAACGGTTATCTAACGAGGGAAAGCGGAAATTCCGAAAACTCACCGCGTCATTATAACCGTTTTTTTCGTTTTTACCATAGCAATTTCGGACTTTTCCGTTTTTTTCGGGAAGAATTCTACCGGCGGAAAATGTTCCGCAACTGCCGCCGTTGCCTGTCGTCCAACTTCTCGAACACAATCACTTGTCCGCCCTCTTTCGCCAACTTGACGGACAACACACCCGAAGAATTGACCATTACCTTCTTCACCGCGATTTTCCGGGCATCCTCATCCGTTTCCGGCGTGTCGGCGTAAATCGTCGCTTCGTACCGCCCTCTGCCCAGAAATGTCAACGGCACCGTCAGCGTCCGCGATTCCTCGTTGGTTATCGCCCCGTAATACCAATCATTTCCGCTGCGGCGCACCAGTGAGAAATACTCCCCGACTTCACCTGCCACGCCTTTGCTTTCGTCCCAAACCGTCGGCAAACCGCGGTAATAATCCAAACCGGCGGAATCCTTCTTATACACTTCCGGGCTGTCGCACAAGCAGCGTATCGGTGAATCATACAGGAACGAAATTGCCAACTCGTGGGCGCGGGTTCCGATACCTTGTGCGGTCTTGAAACCCTCCACCGCTTTGCCGCCGTAGTGCCGGTTCAAAAACGCGCCGGGCGTAAAGTCGCCGGGACCGAGCATCAGCCGGGTGTAGGGCTGCGTGCAGTAGTGTTCCGGCGTTAATTTCGTCCACTTGTTTTGTTCGTTGCCGTGAATCCCTTCGCGGGTAATCAGGTTCGGATATGTCCGCCGATAGCCCGTCGGTTTATACGCTCCGTGAAAATCGACAAGCAACTTGTGCTGCGCCGCCTTCTTAACGGTCTTGTCGTACCACTCGACCATTTCTTGGTCGTCTCTGTCCATAAAGTCGATTTTTACACCGGCAATGCCCCACTTTTCGTATTGGGCGAACGCTTCGTCCATCTGCCGGTCAATGTCCTTCCAGTTCAGCCAAAGGAATAAGCGGATATTTTTCTCTTTGGCATATTTCACAAGTTCTTCGATGTCCGTTTCGTCGCTACCTTTCAACACATTGTTCCGCGGGTCGCCCATCCGGTATTTTTTTCCGGCGTACCACGGGTCATCAACAAAGTGATACTGCCAACCCATTTCGGCGGCAAAATCAATGAACGGTTTAACGGATTTCGTACTCATATTCGCGTTACTGTCGCTCCACCAGTCCCACGATGCGCTGCCGGGCTGAATCCAAGTCCAATCGGCGTTCGGGTTCGTCGGTTCGCTGACGTTCATCACAATCGTTTGGTCAACGAGATTGATTGCCTTCGGCGCAACAATAATTATCCGCCACGGACTTTTATCCGGCGTTTTGGTAACGGCAAGTCCTCTGCCGTCCTTCCGCGGAGCAAGAGCAGCGTGAATCTTTGCTTCTTTTTGCGGTTTTGCTGTCTTGACGATAAAACGGACGGTACCGGTTCCTTTTTCCTTTTCTTCTTCGTCAACACCGGCAAATCCTTCCAGCGTTTTATACTTTCCGTCGAGGTTAAAAATCAGCCGACCGTTGGCGTGAGTGCCGAAACCGGTTTTATATTCTTTGCCGCCGACTCGCAGCGGGTTTTTATCAACGCTGCGGTTGGTGTTCAACGCCCCCCAATCCTGCGAAGCCGAGGCGGGTTTCAGCGTTGATAAATTGACTTTCTTGCCGTCTTTGTCTGTTAAAACAACGTCGCACCAGTCGGCGTGGTCGTAAGAAATGGCATCGTCGCCCTTGTCGGCAACTAATTCCAGTTGATGCACCCCTTCGACGGAAACGTTGACCGGTTTT
>JAISJZ010000228.1 GCA_031261125.1 Planctomycetaceae bacterium
TTCTTGCCGAGGGCTTGAAGCACTGTCAAGAGCGGACGATTATTGAATATCGCATCGCCGGTCAAGAGCGTAAGCATCGGATATTTCTCAAACAGTTCCGCAGCGTGTTCTTTGAGCGAACCGGATTCGTTGGTCTTTTCGCCTTTGACGGAATACGTCTCGATAGTCAGCGACAAGTCGTGAACGAAGACGTTGAGGAGATGAACGGGGTCGCCGTTGTTGTCTTTCATCTGCTTCGATGTTTTGGTCGATTATTGCATTTAGTGTGTGGTCTTTCGTAAATACCTGCATAGCAATATCCCGAATTGTGTTATCTTCGATACGGTACGTTTCAAGTGGTTCCGAGTTGCCTTTTTGTTTGGCTTCCCGTGCGTTTTCTGCCTGAATTTTACGCTCTTGTCTTACGGCTTCATACACTTCCCTGTAAGCCATATTACCAGATTCGTAGTTGCTTTTGGCGGCTGTCCATTCTGTTTGTGCTTTTTCGTATTCGGCTTTTACTTTCACTAATTGCCTCGCCGACCGTATGGCATCGTTGAGGATTTTATGATAGGTGTCTGCTGCTTGCTGAATTTGTACAATGTCCTCCGGCGAGTTAAACACCATCATTTGCGAAACCATCGACTGGTTCGCAGTATTCTGCAAACCATCGAAAACTGCAAGATTGGCTTGCATTGTCATTTGTTCTTGATAACTCGCTTCACAGAGCGGGTTTTTGTTGCGAGTACGATTAGATGCGATAACCGTGTTCAAAGGAAATATCTCTATCTATTGAAAAAGTGATTGATTCAAATGGATTTTCGTGTAACATCCTGTTTGTATTCACTTTCGTAGATTTGTGATTGTTTGCCATTTTTATATTCAAATATTAGCACGATAGTAAGAGGTGATTCTGTTTTTTTTGCAAAATCCAACGCTTCATTATAATCGTCGGTGTGCCAATTTTCTGTTGCACTCGAATCAATGGTATTGTCATCAAGTAGTCGAAGTACGGCAATATCGTAATATGTTTTCTTTTTTTCTATTTTGGTACTTTTTGCCGTCTCAATCCAATCCCTTTTAATCTCGTTAAACACAGTCACGTCGCTGACGGCTCCGGTGCGATTATCGTTAATGGCTTGCAGGTTAGTAAGGGTCGAAATGTTCGCTTGCATTGTTCTAATTATGGTTAGGAGTTGAATTTGCAAATCATAATTTGCAAATCATAATTTACACGTTTTACAAGAAATAGACAAATATATTTTGCTATAATAGAGTACGATAACTAACACATCAATTCCACAGTATTACAATTTGTTGTTTGTAATATGTGCGGGGAGTCAAGTATGTAATTCCCTTTATTTTCGTACATTAGTAAGAACTGGCGTAGTCGTCCGTTGGTGGACATGGCGACGGTGGTAAATTTGATTGCGAACACAAAAACGGAAACGGGCTTGGCGGTGCGTTGTGTGGAAGATAAAAACATCTACAAAAAGGGAATTAAAATCAGCAATGCCGAATTGGCAAAAGTCAATCTCGAACCGGCAACCTTTCACGGCGAGTGGAACTATACCATCAAATCAAAAACAAAAAACAAAGTGCGTGAGTTATTGTTTTACGATGCTCTAATGCCGAAAACATCACAACCGCCGTTGCGCTTGACAGCGGTACCGCCGGCAAGTATCTTAAAACGGCATCAGCCCCTAACCGGTGAATACCGATGAAATACTTATTGCCCCTTTTCGTTCTGCTGCTCGGTACCGCTGTCTTTGCCGCGGAACGTCCGAACATTATTATCGTTCTGATTGACGATATGGGCTGGGCGGATTTATCCTGCTTCGGCAACAACACCGTAAAAACGCCGAACATCGACCAACTGGCACACCGCGGACTGCGGTTCACCTCGTTTTATGTTTCTGCTCCGATTTGTTCGCCGTCCCGCTGCGGTATCATCACAGGACAGTATCCGCAGCGTTGGAATATCACATCGTATCTGGACAATCGGCAAAAGAACACGGAACGCGGCGTTGCCCAATGGCTTGATTTGAAGGCACCGGCGTTTCCCCGCCTGTTTCACGATGCCGGTTATGCGACCGGTCATTTCGGCAAATGGCATCTCGGCGGGCAGCGCGATGTCGGCGAAGCACCGCTCATTACGCAGTACGGCTTCGGCAAATCGCTGACCAACTTTGAAGGATTGGGCGACCGGGTTTTGCCGCTTTTGCAAACGTTCGACGGTAAAGAACCGCGAAAGTATGCGCTCGGTTCGGACAACTTGGGACACGGCACTATCCGCTGGGCGGACCGGCACACTGTCACCGGAATTTACACCGAAGCGGCGTTGGATTTCATCAAAAACGCCGAACAGAACCGCAAAGCGTTCTTCGTCAACCTTTGGCTCGACGATGTTCATTCACCGTTCCATCCGTCCAACGGAAAACATACCGGAACGCCGGCAAATAAAAAAGAGCGGTATCACCAAGTTCTGGTTGAAACAGACAAACAATTGTCTCCGCTGTTCAATTATATTCAGCAAAGCGAAACGCTGCGGAACAATACGCTCATTTTACTGTTAAGCGACAACGGACCGGAACCCGGTGCCGGTTCCGCGGAACCGTTTCGGGGTTTCAAGGGTAATTTGTACGAAGGCGGAGTCCGGTCGCCGCTCATTGTTTGGGGCGGCAATGTCGGCAACGGCGGTTTGTTAAAGTCCGCCGGTACGAACGATACTGCAATTTTTACTTCGATTGATTTTGCGCCGTCGCTGTTAAAAATTGCCGGTATTCCGGTACCGGACAACATCAAGTTTGACGGTGAGGACTTTTCGGAAGTGCTTCTCGGCGCAAAGGGACGGCAGCCGCGGCACAAACCGGTGTTTTGGCAGCGTCCGCCTGACCGACCGGGACCGAAGAATGAACCGTTTCCCGATTTGGCACTCCGTTGGAACGAGTGGAAATTTTTGATACACTTTGACGGTTCTCTTCCGCAACTGTACGACGTGGTGAACGACCCGAAGGAATCGGACAACCTTGCCGAAAAACAGCCGCAGTTGGTTGAACAGTTTCGGGAGCAACTGCGGCAGTGGAGAGCATTATTCGCTGACACCGTACAGAACGCTGAAAGCGGGGGCTTGTCTTTTACCGGAGTTGTGTTATAATCTCCGCCAGAATTGTTCCGTATCAGAAACCGTACAAGTTATGGCAGTTAAAATCAGAATGAAAAAATTCGGTCGGCTTCACCGCCCGTTTTTCCGGGTTTGTGTAACCGATGCCCGCAGTCCGCGGGACGGGCGTGTTATTGAAGAAGTCGGCTATTACGACCCGATGGTTCCTGAAACCGATGCAAGAGCGGTTCTCAACGGTGAACGGATTGCCTATTGGCTTGGTGTCGGAGCGCAGCCGTCTGAGAAAGTCGCTGTTCTGATTAAGAAATACGGAACAAACGGTACACACGTTGACGCACAGAAATCAGCGTTGGACCAATTAGCGGTGAAACGCCGCCGGCCGGATATTCCCGACCCTGCAACACTGCCGAAACCGGAACCGAAACAAAAGAGACAAAAGAAGGAAAAAGCGGAGAAAGTCCCCGAAGTTGCTGAAGCCGCGCCTGCTGTCGGCGAAGCACCAGTGGCGGAAGCCGCCGCGCCGGCAGTTGAAGCCGCACCGGCAGCAGAATGATGTCTGTCCGTTTTGATGTATTAACGCTTTTTCCCGGAATTTTTGACAGTTTTCTGTCGGAGAGTGTGTTGAAATCGGCGATTGACCGAAAATTGGTTGCGGTTCGGTTGTATAACATTCGGGATTGGGCGACAGACAAACATCATAAAGTTGATGATACGCCTTACGGCGGCGGACCGGGGATGCTGCTCAAAGTTGACAGAGTTGTTCCCTGCGTCGAAGACGTAATGAGAGAGACAGCGACTGCGTTGCCGGATAAGCCCCGGCTGCTGATGTTCACACCGCAAGGCAGGCGGTTCAATCAGCGTTGGGCGGAAGAATTGGCGGCAGGGGGACAAGAGGGACAAGGGGGGCAAGGGCAGCGTTTGGTTTTGTTGTGCGGTCGGTACGAAGGGTTTGACGAACGGGTTGCTGACATTTTGCAGCCGGAAGAAATCAGTGTCGGCGATTATGTCCTGAACGGCGGTGAAGTGGCGGCAATGGCGGTCATCGAAGCGGTAATGCGGCTGGTTCCCGGTGTGTTGGGGGATGAGGACTCGAACAGGTTTGATTCATTTTCCAGCGGCAACCGTTTGCTGGATTGTGCGCAATATACCCGTCCGCGGGAATATCGGGGATTGGAAGTTCCCGGAGTGCTGACGAACGGCAATCACGCCGAAATCGAACGCTGGCGGAACGAAAACAGTTTAGAACGAACACGGCAGAAAAGACAGGATTTATTACTACACACTTACGAAAATGAGCGATAAGATATTAGCCCTCGTTGAGGAGCAAAGCAAGAAGCCGGAAGTATCGAAGTTTGAAATCGGCGATACGGTCGATGTTCATTGCCGGATTTTAGAAGGCGAAAAGGAGCGCATCCAGATTTTCAACGGCGTAGTGATTGCCCGCAGCGGCGGCGGTACGCGGGAAATGCTGACAGTGCGGCGTATTGTCGCCGGTGAAGGCGTGGAACGGAAGTTTCCGCTTCATTCGCCGCGGATTGCCAAAATTGAGACGGTGCGCAGTGCCGTTGTCCGCAGAGCGAAGTTGTATTTCTTGCGTGACAGAGTCGGTAAGGCGACTCGTTTGAAAGAACGTGTCGTGAAGCGGCCGGCTGCCCAGACGCAGGCGGTTGTCAAAAAAGCCCGCCGCGGTTCCAAGAACAAAAAGAAAGCGGAGTAATATCCGATGCCGTTTATTGTTTTTTTCTTCGCCGCAGTTCTTTGTACCGGTGCGTTTGCTGGTGATGCCGCGCCGGAAAAATATCTCCTTCGGTACTCTTTCAAGAACGGCGAAATTTTGCGGTGGAATGTACAGGAATCCCTGAAAATCGCAACAACCGTCCGGGGCGAAGAAGGAATCATTGAAACGCAAAGTTTATCCGCTAAAATCTGGGTTGTTACTGAATTGGATAAAGACGCTAAAGCGGTTTTTGAATATAAAACCGATGATGTCCGAATGAAACAATTCCAAACAAAAACGGACGGCGTAAAACAAGCGGAATACGACAGCAGGAAGGATAAAAAAATACCGGCAGCGTTCGGTAATCTCGAAGGAACCATCGGCATACCGCTTGCCCGCATTACGATTGACCCGCGGGGCAATACGGAGAAAAAAACGCTGCGGCAATATTCCGCGGATACAGAGAACCGCATTGTGATTCTCCTGCCGGAAGAACCGGTTGCCGCCGGCGGCACTTGGACGTAAAACCTGCCGCTGAACATTGCTTTACCGGACGGGAAAGTTAAGAAAATCAACGCCCGAAGGAAATACACGCTGGAAAATGTTAAGACGGACGTTGCGAAAATCAGTTTTGTTACGCAGGTTTTTACGGTTCTGACACCGCAGGAAGAATCGCAGATTATCGGCAATTACGCTGCCGGTGAAATGGAACTGGATTTGAAAGCGGGACATATCATTCGGCAGCGTTATTCGGTTGACAAACGTGTTGTCGGTTTTTACGGCAAAAACGATACCGTTCATCATCAGGTTCAACGCCGCGAATGTTGCTGTGGTTTGAAATCGTGCGAACTTTGCGGCGGACAATTCTGATAACCTGCCTGCTGCCTGCTATTTTGTTTTCCGAACTTATCCGCAAAAAAGAAGAATTATTACACCGTTTGCTGCCGGTGTCGCAGCGGCAGTTGGAGATTGTACGCTCCGAAAACGTTGACAAACTATTACAGCATCTCTGGCGTAAATCGAAACTGCTGGACGAACTTGCGGAAATTGAGCGGCAACTTGTTCCGTTCAAAGATATTCCGCCGGAACAGCGTGTCTGGCAGAACGGGGAGGAACGGGAAACAGTGTGCGCGGCAATCGAACGGTGTAATGAATTATTGGAACAAATCCTTGAATTAGACACGGTCAGCACCGAAGAACACGCGGCTCAAAAAAGCAGTACGGAAGACGAATTGAAGCGGGTCAGAACAGCATCGCAGGTTCACGGGGCGTATTCCAAGCAGGAGAAACATACCGGTAAGCATTTTGAACGGAACGGTTGAGTGGTTATAGATAAAAGTCAAAAAAGAGGTATAATGCCGGAATGGTTTCCCTCCGTGATAGTTTAGTATCAAGTTCCGCCCGAAAATTACCGCTCAAAGTCCGTCCTGACTTGACGGCACAACGGCAGCATTATCTCGGCCGTTCCTACTGGGTTCTCAAAGAA
Organism: Planctomycetaceae bacterium; assembly: GCA_031261125.1. Taxonomy (GTDB): domain Bacteria; phylum Planctomycetota; class Planctomycetia; order Pirellulales; family Thermoguttaceae; genus WRKP01. The sequence continues at coordinate 6,307 of JAISJZ010000228.1, forward strand.
CCCATCGGGGCAAAGTATTTCCGGTTTCAGGAAGAAGAATACGCGATTCTGCAAAAGTTCGACGGTTTTCACTCGCTTGACGACATCAAAGAAGAATTTGAAGAGGAATTTCCGCCGCAGAAAGTAACACTGGAAGAATTGCAGAATTTTTTGGGACAACTGCATCAGAGCGGTCTCATCGTCGCGTCAACACCGAATCAGGGACCCGAATTGCTCAAACGCCGCAGCAAACGCAAACGGCAGGAATTGTTTCAGAAATACTCGAACGTACTGGCACTGCGGTTCAAAGGAATTGACCCTGATGTGATGCTGACCGAACTGTATCCGTACATCAGTTGGCTCTTTCATCCGTTCATCGTCATCTGTTGTTTAATCCTGTGTCTTTCCGCCGCGTCGCTGGTGCTGGTCAATTTCGACACGTTCCGTTCCAAATTGCCGGAGTTTCACACGTTTTTCAGTCCGCTTAACTTGCTGTTGATGAGCATTACGCTGGCGGGAACGAAGGTTCTCCACGAACTCGGTCACGGCTTTTTCGCCAAACATTTCAAAAGTGAATGTCACGAAATGGGCTTGATGTTCCTCGTTCTAACGCCCTGTCTGTATATGAACGTTTCCGATTCGTGGCTCCTGCCGAATAAGTGGCACCGAATGGCTATCGGTATCGCCGGGGTCTATGTTGAATGTATATTAGCGTCTGTCTGTACGTTTATCTGGTGGTTTTCGCAGCCCGGTCTGCTGAACTATTTGGCGTTGAACATAATGTTCGTTTCATCCGTCAGTACGATTGTCTTCAACATTAATCCGCTGCTGCGGTACGACGGTTATTACATATTAGCGGACTACCTCGAAATTCCGAATCTGCGGCAAAAAGCAACGAAGATTTTCGGACGGCTGTGCCAAAAATGGCTGCTCGGTATGGAAGTACAGGACGACCCGTTTCTGCCGAAGAGCAACCTTGTGATGTTTGCTTTGTTCACCGTTGCCTCGTTCTTCTACCGCTGGTTCATAATGGTTTCCATTTTGTTCTTTATATTCCGCGTGTTTGAACCCTACGGCGTTAAAATCCTCGGACAGATGTTGGCAGTGCTGTCCGTCGGAACAATGCTGGGGATGCCGATATATCAGGTAGGAAAATTCTTTTGGGTACCGGGGAGGATTTATAAAGTGAAAAAATGGCGGTTCTATCTTTCGTTGTCGGTTTTTATAGCGATACTCGGTTTTCTGTGTTTTTGCCCGCTTCCTTATACGGTGCTTGCACCGACGGTGATTGAACTGCGGGCGGCGGACTCATCGCAGGTTTATGTGCCGGACATCCGGGGCGGCTGCCGCCTCGTGGAAGTGAACGTCCTGCCGGGACAATTTGTCCGCAAAGGCGACGTGATAGGCAAACTCGAAAACCTTCCGTTGTTGTCCGAAACGGCATCGAACGAAGGACGGGTGCAGGAGTTGGAACAGGAAATCAAGACGCTGATGCAAACCCGGCTCTACCGCAGCGATGCTGTTCTCAGAATCGGTCCTGTACAGGAGTCCCTGAAAGCAACGCAGGACTTGCTGAAAAATTTGTACAGGGATGTTCACGATTTGACGCTGACGGCTCCTGTTGACGGTGTTGTTGTTCCGCCGCCGTGGAAACCGTATCAGGCACCGCCGAACGACCAGTTACCGCAATGGTGGGGTTCGCCGCTGGATAAAGAAAATCTGGGGGCGGCGTATGAACCCGGTACAATGATTTGCAGTATCGGCGACCCGAAGCGGTTGGAGGCGGTTCTTGTCGTTGACCAATCGAAGACCGGTTTTTTGAAGACGGGACAGGAAGTTACGGTGAAGTTGAACGAGTTTCCTGACAGAGTATTTACAGGAACGGTGAGCGAAATTGAGAAGCAGGCGGTACAATCATTGGACGTTCAACTTTCAACGAAGGCGGGCGGCGATGTTCCGACGACAACGAAACGGGACGGCTCGGAAGAGCCGAACAGTGCGTCGTATCGGGTGCGGATGTTGTTGGATAATCCTGACTTGTCAATTCGTGTCGGAATGACGGGAACGGCGAAGGTGCGGGTTGAGCCGTTAACGCTGGTTTGGCGTGTGTGGCTGTTCATCAATGAAACGTTTAACTTCAAGATGTAAGGCGGAAAAATTAGGACTATACTTTTGATGCTTTACCCGCCATAATATATTGATTTTCAAGGATATGAAAGTTGTTGAGCGTCAGTGTTGTTTTCTTGCAGCAAATCGGCTAAATAACCTGGTTTCACAACTTTCGAAACAAGATGCTGGCTGTTCACTGTACAGCACCCCGGTAAAAAGTCAAGGATAATTTTCAAAAAATTCTGAAGCGGTTTCTACAATGCCCGGCGGATTTTTCGGACACGTTTGCCATAGACCGGTTTCGTATCCGGCGGCAGGGCGGGTTCTTCGGCGGGTTCTTGCTCCGGCGGCTTTGTGAACGCCTCAAAATCTCTCAATTCCGCCCGCTTTAACAGTTTGTCAATCCGCATTTCGATCCGGGTCAATTCCGAACCCTCCTGACCGGTTACAAACGTGTAAGCAACGCCTTCGCGTCCCATACGGCCCGTTCTGCCGACGCGGTGAACATAATCATCGCAAAACGCCGGTATGTCGTAATTGATAATGTGCGAAATGCCGGAAACATCAATACCGCGTCCGACGACATCGGTTGCCACGAGATACCGCAACGTTCCCGCCCGAAATTTACCCATCACGCTGTCCCGCTGGTCTTGCGATAAATCGCCGTGAATTGCCGCAATGTTTTCCACCCGCCGGGACAACAGCCGGGATAACCGGTCGGCACCCCGCCGCGTCCGGGTAAAAATAATCGCCTGTTTCGGCTGTTCCTGTTCAAGCAAATGCACCAGCGCATCAAATTTTCGTTCGGCATCCACCGTGATATAAAATTGGTCAATCGTATCGACGGCAACTCCCTTCGGTGAAAAATCCAGAATTTCCGGTGCGTTCATATACTTTTCGGCAAGACGCACCACCGGCGGCGGCAGCGTCGCACTGAACAACAGTGTTTGCCGGTCTTTCGGAGTTCGGCGCAGAATTTTTTCAATGTCGGGACGGAAACCAATGTCGAGCATCCGGTCTGCCTCATCGAGAACCACCCATTTGAGCGTATCGAGCGACAACGCCCGGCGGTTCATCAAGTCGAGCACCCGTCCCGGTGTTCCGACAACAATGTCAACGCCGCCGTGCAAACGTTCGATTTGTTTCCCCAGCGGTTTGCCGCCGTAGCACGCCGCAACGCGGATGTCCCGTCCGTAAGCGAGACGGGCGGCTTCGTCTTTCACCTGAACGGCAAGTTCCCGCGTCGGCACCAGAATCAATGCCACCGGGTCGTTGCCGGGTGGACATTCCTCGACGCCCTCAATAATCGGAATCGAAAACGCCGCCGTTTTGCCGGTGCCGGTGTGCGCCTGCCCCATAACGTCCGTACCGGCTTTGACCTGTTTGAACACGCCCGCCTGAATCGGAGTCGGTTCGAGGTAGCGGACGATTTTCAACGCTTCGAGCATTGTTGCGGAAACACCGAGTTCGGCAAAACCTTTGGTTTCCGATTCAATATCGGCGGGGTCGGGGCGGTTCGGTACTGTCGGAGGAGAAACATCGCCGCGGGGTACCGGTGCCGGACGTTCCCGCCGCGGTTTCGGCGGCCGTTCCGATACCGCAACTTTTGGCTCCCGTACCGGTTCTTTTTTGACAACCGGTTCAGCAGCGGGCGGTTCCGGTTTTACAGCCGGTTTTGGCTTCGGAACCCGTTTTCGGGATTCCTCTTTAACCCGCACCGCGGGTGCCGGAGTTGAATGGACGACCACAAGCGGAACATATTCCCGGCGGTCGGGGTCCCACACCATTTGCTGTTTCTTTTCCCGGCGGGAAGACAACAGCGTTTCGGTCTTGAACGGCGGATGAGGCGGGGAAACGGGAAGAGTTTTTTTATTCTCGATATTCTTCTTCTCCTCTTCCTTCTTTCCTCTTTCCTCCTCCTTCTTCCCGTCTCCTGCCTCGCGTTTTCGTTTGGCAATGAGAGTCAACTCTTCATCGGTCGGAATCGGTGTTCTGCCGTAACTCGGCAGGGACAAGTCCGTGCTGCCGATACCGGCGGCAACGGGTAGTGTACTTTTATGAGCCGGCGGTTGTGCCGCCGGTCTCACCGGTTTCGGTCTCACGCTTTCCGTTCTTGCCTGCGTTTTCCTGACAGGAGTATCCTGTTTCTTTTTCGGTCTTTGAATATCGTCCTCAAACTGTTCTGCGGAATTTTCCGCCTGTTCACCGCCGTCAACAAAACCCCAGCGGAAAGTGTCAACATAGTCCCTCGGACGGCTCACAAAATGCCGTCCGGTTTTCTTTGCCTGTTTTTTATTGTTTTCGTGCATTGTTGCCGGAAAAATCTGAATAAAACCGGTTCTCGCCCCTATTATAACACAGTCAGAAAAATAAGTCAACGCTGTAAGAAAATAAAGTTCAGCACTTCGGCACATCAACTTAATTACGCGACACTTTACGCAAAATGATACAACAAAATGCTACACCTATTGTCTCGCAGATGTTCTCTTAACCCGTTTTCCGGGCAGCGGCATTTAGCCGCCGGTTCATTTGAACCTATAAAATAAGTACTATAAACGAATTTTCACGAAAAAAAAATGCTCTCTTTGATTCCCTGGCACGGGAAATGCAATTATCTATTACAGAACCGAAGAAAAGTATCATTCATATAACGCGTTTTTACTTCCCATCAGGTACGTCATACTTCTCTGGTGTTTTTGTGCTGCAAACGGTTTGCAGCACAATAACAACGTTTGCCGGGTTGCTTCATT
>JAISJZ010000230.1 GCA_031261125.1 Planctomycetaceae bacterium
AAAATCACGCAGGGCAGCCGGAGTGATTGGGGCAATGCGTGGATGGAACGCTTTTGGAGTGTGTTGCAAACGTGCCAACAGCAGGGACGCAGCGTGATGGAGTTCTTGCAGGAATGCACAAAAAACTTTTTCGACAAAATCCCTGCACCTACATTACTAAAAGAAGCGTGAACGGATACCTTTGTAGTAAGAGAATCAATGTCTGCCTGTCCTGTTAACTCATTACCATTAGTATCTGGTTGGAAATATCCTGTTGATTGTCTATATGACGTATTTCTCATAAATGAGTAATCGAATTCAAGAATAAATCCATTTACATAAACAATATTAGAACAAGCACCACCATTAACTCCTGACCCTTCCGATTTCGGTCCAACGATATCTGCCGTTACCGGAGTTGGTGTCGTAAACGAGTTCGTTCCGTTGATTTTTCAACCGCTCGGAACAATCCACGCGGGTGCCAACGTACCATCTTGTACCTTCAACGACACGGTATCGCGTTTCACTTCTTCGTACTGATTAACACCTATCTGTTTCCACATCACAAGATGAATCTTATCATAGCCAGATGCAAATTCTGTGACGGTGGCGTTAGACACTGCTTTAACGTAATAAGTGTCCTTCAATTGGATCGCAGATATTTTGACAAGGGGATTACTGGGAATCAATTCATAGCCATCCGTTGTTTTTTTATAAACCCGGAGATTGGGCATTGTATAATGGAAACTAAACGCTATCTCGTTGGATGGGAGATTACCCAAATCTTTTTTCACCCGTAACGGAACATAAACATAATCGTCAGGAACTTCGTAATTATTAAGTGGGACGATATTGTTCCAATTTTGAAGGTCAAGGAGTGATTCAACCGCACTTGGAATGAAGGTTATCGGCTTGGCCGTCTGTTCCTCCATTTTATCTTCGGCATCACTTCTTAATTTATTTTTATCCGGATCATTGATATACCCGTTGTTATCACTGTCAATATCGAGGTCCACAACCGGGTCGAAGAGGTAGGTACTCTCGTTTCCGTCATACGATGACTTGCGGGTTGTTCCCTGAAATGCTTCGGCATTTGCGGTTAAATCGTTACCGGCAATGAGTACGCCTTCAAGATAAAAGTCCTGATAAACGGTCGTATTCGATGATGAAATCGTGCCGATTTTAGTACGTTTCGGATTTTGGTGTGTCGCCGCAAGCAGATTCGTTTTCTCATCGTCCAGCCACAACTCAACAACCTTCGTGGTCGTTTGATGGTTCTAATAAACGTCAAAAGTGTAATCGCCCGGTGTCTCAACCCACGCGTACAATTTCGCTTTGCTAAGTTCGTCTTCATCTGAAACGCCGCCAATATCCAACTTGTCAGCAACATTGTTGTAGTTGTCGTCATCATCATTATGCGGTACGTAACAATCCTTGTCTAACACTGATTTTTCAACATCAAGTGTTCCATTACCGTCATAATCAAGATACAACTCTAATATCGCCCCGTCTTTGATTTCGACTTTTGCGGTCTGATGACCGTGTTCAACCGGGTCCCACCAGTCGTTGTCGGCAACGGCATAAAGACCGTTCCACCATACGCCGCAGGAACCGGATGTTATCGTATGTGAAAGAGGCGTATTATTCGCCTGAATATCAGAATCATTCGGGTTTACCGCCGTACCCGGATTGTTCCGAATAACAAGTTTGGCAAATTCGCCGGTATCATCGTTCGGCGTACCGCTGCCGAACGGATCAAATAATACGCCTTCGTCCAGCCAATCAAAAACGGGAACAAGACGTACCTTTACCTCCGTTTGACCGGCGGGAATCGTCGCGGTATAAGGATAACGGGACACCGTTCCCGTTGTCATCGGAGCTGGCGTTGGCATCGGCGGCTCCCAAGAGCCGTCCGTTTTTTGAAACTGTAACGTGTAGTCCTCTCCCGGTCTCGCCGCTTTGTTGTTCGCACTGTTCGGATTTAACTATCATAAATCATATCAAACGTTACATTGACCGGATACGACTTGTCCTTGTCGGCATATCGAGTGAACTTGTATTCGCCGTAATCTTGGGTAACATCAACAAGCCGTTCCGTCGCACCGGTTGCTTCAACTTTCACCAGCCAATTATCATCTTCCATTATGGTCAAGGATTGCGAACCGCCGTTGTTGCATGTGTAATGGCTATGCCAAACGCCGCCGGATGATGCTGAAAAACCAGGGGCGGCGGACACAGGATACTCTTCGGGAAGAACCTCAACGGAGCGGACGGGATAGATTCGACCGTGTTCCCGCGGCGGCAAAGTCGGGTCGGGCGTTCCTGTATCTGTGAACTGACCTGTCTGAAACTCCCGCATCGTTTGCAGAACTGCCGGGTCGATGTTGTTTTTTGTAACAGAAATGCTTTCGCTGCTCTCAAAATGATTCGGACCGAAAACGCCCGGCAGCAGCGGGCTCACCGACAACAGTTGCCGGTCTTCGAGCATCTCGAAAGAAAGTTTCTGTTTTTGTACATTTTGTTGCTTTTCCATCACCGCCTCCGGTAATTCAGAAAGAGAAATGCACCGCAACCTCCCTGATTCTAATCCGGGGAAACGGCTTTGTCAAGAAAAAAATCTTTTTTTTGGAAAAATTTATTTTTTGAAAAAAATAGGTATAAAATCTTTGCATCAACGGCAGAACTTGTTATTTTTTCTTGCCCGGAAAGTTCGGCAGTTGATTTACGCCTTCGGCAACGTTACCGAGTTCGATGTGCGAATAAACGTTCATCGTCAGACGGAGCATAAAAATTTGTCGGGGATTACGCAGAAGTTCATTTGGCATCAGATTTGCCGTCTGACATCACTGCATAAAAAAATAGGTAAAATTAGTGTTTAAGCCGTTTTGATTGTATTGCTCGGATACAGCATTTTTTGTATCCTTTGGCTGCAAATAAAACACCCGCCAATTTTTATGCACCCCCATTTCGGAACATTTTCAAAATACCCGTTGCGTCATAAGCGGACTGCCGTTATACTGACACTGCTGACGGTTTTGTTCCTGTCGAATGTTTTAATGAGTATTCACGCTGAAATTAAGAGTATCGCCGTTTATCTGCCGGAGCATTATCTCGATAATGCGGAATTGGAACGCTGCTTTTCAAATTGGACGGAAGAAAAAATTGTCCGAAAACTCGGTATTCAACGCCGACCGATTGCCGCAGCCGGCGAAACATCCGCTGATATGGCAGTCAAAGCCGCGGAAAAATTCTTTGAACATACAAAATACGAACCGGAAGGAATCGGGTTCGTCCTCTTCTGTACGCAGTCGCCGGACTATCTTCTGCCGACTTCGGCGTGCTTGATTCACGAAAAACTCGGACTGCCGAAGAGTTGCGGTGCGATGGACTTCAATCTCGGTTGCAGCGGCTATATCTACGGACTTTCGCTGGCAAAGGGACTCATTGAAAACGGCACCGTCAATAACGTTCTATTCATCACATCGGAGACGTACTCAAAGTACATCAACCCGCTTGACCGGGCAACGCGTCCGCTGTTCGGCGACGGTGCCGCAGCAACGTTCATTACAGCGGTAAAGGGCGAGGAGCAGCAGACGGCGGCAGAAAAAATTGGTCCGTTTGTTTTCGGAACGGACGGCGGCGGAGCGGAACTGCTCATCGTTCCCGCCGGCGGATGCCGGATGCCGAAGACGGCGGAAACCGCCGCAGAACGCCCGGATGGTAAAGGCAGCATTCGTTCCAAAGAGCAACTGGATATGCACGGACCGGGCATTTTTTCGTTTGCGATTGACCGGGTACCGCCGACCGTTGAGGAACTCTTGCAAAAAAGCGGAAAGAGTAAAAACGAAATCGGCTGCTATGTTTTTCACCAGGCAAACAAATATATGCTTGACCGCTTGCAGGAACTTTGCGGTCTGGAAGGTCTGAATTATTTCAACGACGTAATGGAACGCGGCAACACGGTTTCCAGCAGTATTCCGATTGGGATGCTCGACGCTTGGAACGCCGAAATGTTAAAACCGGACGAATGGACGATGCTCGTCGGTTTTGGTGTCGGCTTGTCGTGGGGCGGTACGCTTGTGAAACTGCCGCCGGACTTTACGGCGGTAATATGATGCGGTAAAGCCGCACTGTTCACTCTTCCGCTCCGTCTTCGGGGACAGGGTCGGCGAATTCATCGAATTCGTCTTCCTCGAATTCTTCATCGGGAATCACGATGTCGGCGCAATCCTCTTCTCCGGTTTCATCGCCGAAGTCGCCGAACACGTCGAATTCGTCATCGGGAATGACTTCAAAATCCTCATCGAATTCGTCGTCAAAATCGCCGCCGTCAATTTCGTCGTCATCGAAATTCTCCCCGTAAGAATCGTCAAGCGATTCCGGGTCGTCAAGCCATTGCGAATCAGTATCAGGAAAAGGAGAATCAGGCATCGGTTTCACTGTACAATGCGTAGTTTACACTTATTAGGGGGTTTATTCTAATACAGTTTTTTGACAATGGAAGACGGGGAGAAACGGTTTTTACGGAAAGGCGGAAATACCGCATTTTTCCAAAATTTCTTTCGGTAATTTCTGTTCTGTATGCGGCATTAAACCGTCCAGCCGTAACGCTTCTTTGCCCTGTTCTGCCGCCTCGCTGCGTTCAGCGTCTGTCTTGCCCGTTTTGCGAAGGAACAACGCCAACGCTGCCCGGTACGTTGCGTTGTTCGGATAACGTTCGATTGCCTGCCGATAAAGTTCTGCCGCTCTCAACCGGAAACGGTCGGTACCGGTCCTTTCGTACATTATTGCGTACCGTTCCGCAAATCGGTACCGCAGTCCCGCCGACCGCGGCAAAAGGACAAGGGTGTTCGCGGTATTCGCGTCCTCCATTATCCATTGTTCCCGCAAAATTGCAGACCACGGGTCGGCATTAACTGCCTGCCGCAGCACAAAAGAGTACATCGCTTCGTTGTTCTGATAAACGGGGTCTTGCATTTTTGCAGTTAACTGCCGAAATTGCGAAACGGGACGCAAACCAAAATAATAGACAAACAGAATTGCAAGGAACAGTATAAACAAGCAGAACGTTTTCTGTATTTTTGTGTGCGGACGGCAAACCGCATCGGCTGACAACTCTTTTTGATTTAACAACACTGCAAGGAAAAGCCAAATCAGCACAGCGGTACTCGGTACGGATATTCCGCCAGCCGCCGAAAGATGAACGAGTAAAACAACTAACGCGATGAAAACGGGTTTGTGCATTGATTCACCCGTACCATTAGTGTGCGGGCTGAATAGATAATAACACAGCGGAAACGTCAG
>JAISJZ010000243.1 GCA_031261125.1 Planctomycetaceae bacterium
GTTAATACCTCGCCGACATATTTTGTCCGGGCGTATTCGTTCAGCAGTGTAACTGCGTCCGTTTCTTTGTGCTGTTTATTTCCGTCGCCGGTATAGTAATGGTCGGTCGAAATATAGACGTAATACGCGTTATGTTTCTTTGTCCAATCGGCAAAGACCGAAGACGGTCTTGCGTTGATTCGGTATGCTAATCCGGGGTTATTTTCGCAAACGTTACAATCGACAATCGCCGCCGTGTTAATGATGATGTCCGGTGCTGTCTGATTCAATGCGGCAAGCAGTGCTGCACTGTCCGTAATGTCGATGTCCTGTTCACCGGTGTTGACCGCTCCTTTGGCGATACCGGCGAACGGCAGACCGCGGCGTTCAATCTCACGCCGCAGGGCTTGCCCCAGCATACCGGAAGAACCGATGACAAGTATTTTGGAGTCCATTCGGAAAATCTAGGAAAATTTTCCGCCTGCGTCAAGAGCGGTTTTACATCAACGGCTTTTCCGTTTCGGCAACAATTTTGTCCAGCGGAACGATTGCCAAATAGATAGACGTTTTGCCTTCGTGTGATGAATAGTACGAAGCGTAAAGTTTGTTTTCATAAATCACGAAACCGGGATAACTCGTATCGCCCTTGCTTGGAAACTTCGCAATGACCCGAAGTTTGCCGTCTTTTCCCTGAACGCTCAACACCGTCGAAGCACCGCTCGTTTCGTAAAGCCGATGTCCGAACAGCAGTTTATCGTTCGGCAAAACGATTAACTCCGGTCCGCCGATGCGGATACCGAGGTCGTCCCACTTCCAATCTGTGTAAGGAGCAGCAGCGGAACCGAGTAAACCGTTGCCGGACTCGCACCGCAAGAAAATCCGCATATCGCCGTTCTTCAAGAACCGTACCGCTGCCTCGTTCGGCTTGTTCGGAAGTTCAAACCGTTTGAGCAAACCGTAATGAACTCCGTCGATTGTTTTCGTCAGGGAAAAAATCCACGCCGGTTCATCGGGTTCGGTTTGTTTTCCGCCGGTCTGTGCAGCGGCAACGCCGTATCCGGCACCGTATCCGATGCCGTTGTGCCACGCCGTCCGCCAAAGCCAGCCGAGTTCGTTTTTAATCGCCGGGGCAATGATGAGCGGCTGCGGTTCGGAAAAATTTCTGCCGTCCTTATCGGAGAACGAAACCTGCGGCTGCCGGTCGAGCAGTTTACCGTCAACATAAACGCTGCCGCCCATCAGCACCATAATTCTGCCGTCAGGGGTAATGGACAACTTCGGGTCGCGCAGGTCGAACGCCGTCTTTGTCAATTCGGCAACTTTCTGCCAACTTTTGCCGTCTTTGGAAGTCAGTACCGGTATCGTGCCGTCGCCTTCGCCGGTCTTTTTGCCCGGAACGTGTCCGGCGGTACTGGCGCGGAACGTAATGTAGAACGCGTCGCCGAACCGAACCAAATCGGTGAACGCCGAATGACTCGCACTGTCATAGACCTTAATCACTTCAAAGTCCGTGATTTGTGCCGGTGTTTCGCTGACAAAAACTGTCAGGGCAAAAACAGTCAGTAATAAGAGGGAATGTTTCATTGGAGTTAACCCTTAATTTTTTCACCGAACATCCGGCAATTTGCGGCGAGGTCATCGCCGCAGCGGAACAAGCCGCTGCCGACGAGTATCAGCATATCCTTGCCGTTTTGCCGAATCATTTCGTCGATATTGTGCAGTTCCATTCCGCCGGCAGGACACGGAAAAATCGGCTTGAACGCTTCGAGCGGTTCACGGGATTTTTGTACGATGTCGGCGCAGTCCTGAACGGACAGCGGAAAACGTCCGCCGTGATTCGGATAAATCGTTGCATCAGCACCGGCAAGCCGCATCAGCGTTCCGAACAGCACGCCGCAGTTGATTCCTTGTTCTTGACTCATCACATAGGAGCCGATGAACGCCGGATGAGCAAACACCGGCAGACCGATTTTCGCCGCCGCTAACCGCCGCAGTTGGTCGAGTCCCGTCAGACCGGGCGTGATGAGCAGACCGCCGGCACCGTGTTCTTTCGCAAAATGCGCTTTGTCCAACAGTTGTTCGCTTGGTGCGGTAATGTTCGGAACATAAATGCTCTTCCGGTTAAATTTCACGTTCGCTTCCTGTACCGCGGCGGCACAGCGTTGCACCCGCTCTTCAAACGGGGCAAACACCTGATTGGAAAGTCCGTGGTCGTCCTTGATAATGTCGATGCCGCCCTCAACGAATTGTTCCGCTAACTTCGCAAGATTGTCCGCCGAAAGCCCCATCGGTTTGAGTGCGGTGAACAGCGGCGGACGGCCGGAAACGCCGATGATGCCCCGAATTCCCGATATGCCGAACCGCGGACCGGGTACCAAACCGAAAACGGTTTTGCTCAGTTCAAGACCGGCAACTTGAATTCCGCTTTTGATGCTGATATTGCCGAAAACAACATTGAGAAACTGCGTGAACTCGCCGGCGGCAATTTCATCCGCGAAACTGATTTTTGCCCGATAAACGTTTTCCGTTTCCGGTACAAACTCTTCGATGCGTCCGACAATTTGCTGCGGAATCGCCCCGTCCGGCAAAATGCCGACAGGAAACTCAACGGACTGTTCGGCACAAATGTCTTTCGCCTTGGCAAGCGAGGTCTGTTCATCGCCGGCCAGACGATAAACAACGGTGAACCGGCTGCCGCTTAATTGGGCTGTCAATCGGGAATTATCAAATTCGGGAAAAAACATTAGGGCGATTAAAAAGAATTTTTTTCTCTTCCTGTTATGAAGAGGTTTGCGGAATCTCCCGTTACCTTAAAAATCTTCCGGTAATTTATTCAACTGTTCCAGTGAAAATACGGGACCTTCCTTGCAAATGTAAACGGGTCCGCAGTTGCACCGACCGCATTTGCCGACACCGCACTTCATCCGGTTTTCCAGCGATGTGTAAATATCGCTGTTTGCCATTCCCGCCTCGGCGAGTACCGGCAGCGAGAATTTTATCATAACCGGCGGTCCCACGACCAAAGCGGCGGCGTTCTTTGCTTCAAACTTTGCCTCTTTGAGAATTGTCGGCACGAAACCGATTTTTCCTTTCCAATCGGGCGTTTCCCCGCCGGGGTCAACCGTTTGCAGGATGTCCGTGTTTGGATATTCCGCCCATTTCGATAATTCATCGCGGAACACCAAGTCGCCGACGCTCCGCGCCCCATAAACAACGGTGATTTTGCCGTATTTTTCCCTGTTTTCGAGGGCATACCAAATCGCGCAGCGTATCGGAGGCATCGCAATACCGCCGCCGACGAAAATCAAGTCCTTGCCTTCCCACGCTTTCATCGGATACGAATTGCCGTAAGGACCGCGGAACCCGATGGTTTCGCCCGGCACGACTTCCCACATCGCTTCGGTTACTCTGCCCGTTTTACGGAAACAGAACTCAATATGGTCTTTCCAGTGAGACGACGAACAGATATTGAACACGGACTCGCCGTATCCAAAGACGGAATAAATTCCGAACTGTCCGACACTGAACGAGAAATTCTTCTGTTTCTCTTCGTCTTTGAAACGGATTTTGACGGACTTGACATCAACGGTATGCTGCGTAACATCAAGCACTTCCATTAAGTCAGGTTTATAAATGTTTTCGGTCATACTATTTAGCATCGCCGCAAGCAACGGGTGTTGACTGCCGAAGGATAATGATTATCATCTATTATTCCCCTATTGTCAATTATCCATTATTCCTTGTCAATTATGAAAACATACCTTGCCGTCGATATGGGCGCGTCAAGCGGTCGGCACCTTGCCGGTCACTTTGACGGAAAAACACTCACCCTCGAAGAGATTTACCGCTATGAAAACGGTCCCGTCGAAATCAACGGTACCTTCCATTGGAATCTGCCGTCTCTGTGGCAAAACGTCAAAACCGGTTTGAACGCCGCTGCCGAAAAATGCGGTACAAAAATCGTCAGTGTCGGCGTTGACACTTGGGGTGTTGACTTCGCCCTGCTCGGCAAAAACAATACGCTGCTGTCGAACCCCGTCTGCTACCGGGACGCAAGAACAGACGGCGTTATGGACGAAGCGTTCAAAACCGTTTCCCGCAGTGAAATTTTCCGGTACACCGGCTTGCAATTTATGCAGTTCAACACGCTGTATCAACTGATTGCAATGAAGCGGCAAAACAATCCGCTGCTGGACATCGCTGATGACTTTCTGATGATGCCCGACTTGTTTCATTATCTTTTGTCCGGCGAAAAGAGCAACGAATTCACCAACGCCACGACAACGCAATTCTTCAATCCGCAGACCAACGGCTGGGCAACGGATTTACTCCAAAAATTTAATTTGCCGGCGAAAATCTTCCGTCCTGTTTCGCCGCCGGGTACGGTTCTCGGCAAACTGCGCCGGGACATTGCCGATGCCGCAGGACTGCCGAACACAAACGTTGTTCTGCCCGGTTCGCACGACACCGCTTCGGCGGTGATGAGTGTTCCGACCGCCAGCAAAACCGGTCAAACCGATTGGGCATACATTTCCCTCGGAACGTGGGCATTGATGGGCATTGAATCGCCGAAACCGGTCGTCAACGAGACCGTTGAAGGATTTAATTTTACGAACGAAGGCGGGGTCGGCGGAACAATGCGGATTCTGAAAAACATCTGCGGTCTTTGGCTTCTGCAAGAGTGCCGCCGCGTTTGGAATGCCCAACCGGAACGCAAACAACGCCTCGATTGGGAGGACTTGAATAAAATCACGCTGTCCGCCAAACCGCTGGTGTCGTTTATCAATCCCGATGCCCGTGAATTTTTGGGACCGACGGATATGCCGAAGGCGATTACCGATTTCTGCCGCAACACCGGACAACCGGTACCGCAAAACGAGGGAACAATTCTCCGCTGCGCTTTGGACAGCATTGCAATGAAATTCCGGCAGGTTCTCGAAATGTGCGAAAAAATCAGCGGCACGAAAATCGAAACGATTCACATTGTCGGCGGCGGAACGCAGAACACGCTGTTGTGTCAGGCAGCGGCGAACGCCGCCGGTCGGCGCGTGATTACCGGTCCGATTGAGGCAACCGCTATCGGCAATATAATGATGCAGGCAGTTGCTGCCGGTGATGTTGCAAACATCGAAGAAGCCCGGCAGGTTGTCCGTAACAGTTTTGACGTAATGGAGTACGTTCCGGCACCGGCAAGTGTTTCGGCGTGGAACGATGCGTATGACCGGTTCGTCAAAATCGTTTGAGTCAAATACCGACGATTATTTTTCTACCGCGTACAGAAATCCGTTGCCGGCAACGAACAGCGTCCCGTTCGCCGCCGACGCACCGGCAAATACTGCGTCCGGCATTTCGATTTCCGATAAAATCTTTGGTTCCCGTCCTGCTTGCAGAACGTAAAACATCCGCCGATTCGTGCCGGCATAAATCCTGCCGTCAGCAATCAACGCCCCGCCCCAATGTTCGCCTTTCAAATCCAACTTCCAAACGGACTGACCGGTTTGAGCGTCGAGACAATGGAACCCGCCGTTTTTATCGCCGAGGTAAATCAAACCGTCAGCAGCCGCTTGCGGCGATAACGTTCCGTTCGTAATATCCGGTGTTTTCCAAAGAAGACGTTTACCGGCGGCGAGACCGTTCACTGGATTGATTGCTGTCAAAAACGCTTTGTGCGGTCTGGCACCGATGGCATCATCGAAACAGAACAGCAGATACAGTTTATTGTCCGCAAATACCGGCGGCGGCAGACAGCAGTAGGAGGCACTGCCGCGTCCCTTTTGAAACGGCTGGTCTTCGCCCCAGATTTCCTTTCCGTTGCCGTCGAACGTCCAATCCGCCGCAATTTTCGGCAGGTCAGCACCGAACT